>CAUJEF010000083.1 GCA_963169515.1 Bdellovibrionota bacterium | reverse complement strand
AAATAGTAGTAATGAGATTAATATAATTTAATAGATATTTTTTTTTTTTCGTGATATCACAGATGATGATGTGAATATTATGTATGAGATTAACGCATACCCCGATGTTTTGAAATATGTCGATGACACGCCATTTAAATGTATAGAAGAAGCAATAGAGTTTTGTTTGAACTACGGTCCTTATTCAAGACAGGGGTGTGGGAGATGGATAATCGTCTTCAGAGAAACAAAGGAAGTGCTAGGGTGGTGTGGGCTCAAGTACGAGCCAAAGACTGAAGAAATCGATTTGGGATATCGACTTCACAAAAGATATTGGGGAAAAGGATATGCTACAGAGGGGGCCATAGGGGCTTTGAAATATGGCTTTGAAGTAATGAAATATAAAACCATCGTGGCCCGAGCGAGGCATGAAAATATCGCATCCATACGGGTGATGCAAAAATTAGGTATGAGATACCGCGAAGATTTTGTCGAAGAAAATGGTCATGGTGGGGTTTGTTACGAAATACAAAGAATGAATTTTAAGCCTTAAGAGATTTCATTTTTTGAAGATCAGCTTCGCGCCATAAAAGCAGTGCGACCAGAGTTCGGTAAGGCCGCCACTTTTTGTCTATATTTTTTAGGGCTTTGGTGGTGGGTACTTTTCTTTTGTTTTTAAAATATCGATATCCATTTCTAACTCCAAAATCATCGACAGGCCATATATCCAATCGACCCAATTGAAATATCAAAAGCATTTCTACAGTCCATTTTCCTACACCGAAGATCTGAACTAAGTGGTCAATAATATCTTCGTCAGGCATTTTCTGAATTGTTTTGCTGTCGGGGATGATTCCATCTAAAGTTTTTTGAGCAATGTCTTTTAAAGATTTTACTTTTGATTGTGAAAAACCACAGGCTCGTAATTCAGAGACGGGCATTTTGATAATATCGCTCGGCAGGGGAAATTGCTTATTTGGAAATTGTGCCATTAAACGGCCGAGTATGGTTTCGGCCGCCTTACCGTGCAATTGCTGGTGAGCAATTGCACGAGATAAGCTTTCGTAGGGTGATCTTTCCATTTTCGGTTTGAACTCTTGAAGCGAATGTTTATTTATCAGTTTTCTAAGGCTAGGATCTGCTTTTGCAAGATGCTTCAATCCTATTTTTATTTGTTTTTGTATCTGTGCCATATTATATTTTCTTTGTATGCAAGGTAATGCACATCGAGATTTTTTGATACAGTTTTCTAAGGCTCTTTTGAAGTTTCACAAAACTCTTATTGATACGGAAAAGATTAAATATGAAAAGGTAAATGGACGTGTCAATTCCTCTGGTGAATTTCTAAGGCTTTTAATGGAGCATCCAGATTTTCAATGGCTCCGCAGCATCAGCCAGTTGGTGGCGCAGATAGACCAACACGTAGATGACACAGAACATTTAGCCGATAAAGATGTACAGTTTTTTAAGCACGCGTTCGAACAAATTGAACTTCAGAATGACTTTTTAAAGAAGCTGAATGGACTAGCCGGCATTAATTCGGACGTACTCGTTGCGAGCTTTCAACTGCAAACTATGCTAAAAAAGGTCCATTAAAAGGCTCATTGCAACGACGCCGTATTTGTGATTTTATAAACCCATGTCCGTACCAGTTCGACGTTCAGCTAAACCCAAACCAAAGCCGTCCTATGAGTCTCTTGGATTTGGAAAGTTTTTTTCTGACCATATGTTGATTGCCTATTACTCAGAAAGTAAGGGCTGGCATGGTGTCGAAATCAAACCGTATGAGCCGTTTTCATTAGATCCCGCCGCCAGCGTGCTGCACTATGGGCAAGCGTTGTTTGAGGGTATGAAAGCCTTTCGGCAAGAAAGCGGAAAGTGTGTTGTATTCAGGCCCGAATTCAACTGGCAGAGAATGGTCGAGGGGGCAAAAAGGCTCTGTATGCCAATGCCGAGTGAAACACAATTCGTGTCTTGGATTAAAGAAGTGGTTCGGGTGGATCAGGATTGGGTACCAAATAAAAAAGGAGCCTCGCTCTATATCCGGCCAACTCTGATCGGGACAGAAGGATTTTTGGGTGTGCGACCTGCAAACGAGTATATTTTCTTTGTGATTCTTTCACCCGTAGGATCTTATTATTCCGAAGGACTGGCGCCATTAAAAATATGGATAGAGGAAGATTTTTTGCGAGCAGCGCCGGGTGGGCTTGGGGCTACGAAGGCGGCAGCCAATTACGCTAATAGTTTGCGGGCAGCGTTTGAAGCAAAACAAAAAGGTTATTCTCAAGTACTGTGGTTGGATGTGGAACGAAAGTATGTTGAAGAAGTCGGCACGATGAATGTGTTTTTTGTTTTTGATGACGAAATTGCAACGCCCAAATTGGATGGAACAATTTTGGCAGGTGGGGTGCGGGACTCTGTCATTACACTTTTAAAATCCATGAATAAAAAAATAGTTGAACGTAAAGTAACCATACAAGAGATCAAAGATGCGGCCTTAAATGGTACTCTAAAAGAAGTTTTTGGAACAGGAACGGCTGCCGTTATTAGTCCTGTCGGAGAGTTGGGTTCAAAAAACTGGAAGACAACCGTTCAAGATGGCAAAACGGGCCCCGTAGCCAAAGCCCTGTATGATACTTTAACCGGTATACAATACGGCCAGCTGCCAGATAAATTCGGCTGGGTTCAATCGGTTTAACCTCTGTTGAGGCGTCATTTGTCTGAATTAACGATTTATTCTCATCCCCGACAATAAAACACGAAGTGTGCTCGCTAAACGATAATTAATGATGAGAAGGGTGCATATATGCAAGAAGGCGTGGAGCGAGAACGATTACAAAATGATACCGTAAAATCTTATGAGGACTTGCGTTTGACGTCACCGGCCTTTTCTGCATTTACAGGAATCCCCTCTAAATACACTTGCGAAGGGGAAGACGTTTCGCCGCCATTATTTTGGGAAAATGTTCCTGTTGGGACGAAAAGTTTTGTGTTGATTGTTGATGACCCGGACGCCCCAGATCCACAAGCCCCTAAAAAAACTTGGGTACATTGGATCCTCTATAATATTCCACAAAATGTAACGCTCCTTGAAGAAGGAATAAAAAACCTACCTTATGGCACACAGATTGGCCTGAATGATTGGAAAAGAACTGAATACGATGGGCCTTGTCCACCCATTGGACAGCATAGATACTTTTTCAAACTATATGCTTTAGATGCGACATTAAATGTTGGTGCGAACGCGACGAAGGCCATTATTGAAAGCGCTATGGAAAAGCATATTTTAGCGAACAGTGAGGTTGTAGGTCTTTATAAGAAATCGCACTTATTGTCTGATGAAAGTGATATTATTCTTTAGCGCCCGGACCCGATGCGTACGACGCGTTCTTTGAAGTCGAAGAGATCAATAAATCCGTTGAAGGTTTTAGCGCTTAAATCCAAAGATCGTTCAATGTATAAATCTGTTTCTTTTAAGATATTTTCTGCGGTGACTTTGCCCTGGGTGCTGTCGATGTCTTTTAAGTTGTCGGTAACTTTCATCCAACGCTGAATCATAGCTTTGTCGACTTCGAGATGAAATTGAAATCCGTAAACTTTGTCGCCATATCGAAACGCTTGCCCAGCACACGATTCGCTCGACGCCAAGTGTGCCGCTTTTTTTGGTATTGTGAAGGCGTCCCCATGTAATTGGAAAATTTTTTCTTTTGGGGAAAAGTTTTTTAGCAGGAAGTCTTTTTTTCCCTCTGACGTCAATTGGATGTCGCACCATCCGAGTTCTTTTTCGTTGCTTTTGGCGACGGCGGCCCCTAGGGCATGAGCGATAAGCTGTGACCCCAAGCAAATTCCAAGTATTGGAATATCTTTTTTTAGGGCATCTTCGATCACTTTCAATTCGTGTTTCAGGTGTGGAAATTTGTCGGCTTCATAGACTCCCATTGGCCCGCCCAAAACGATAAGCCCATTGTAACCTATCAACGAAGGTTGTGCTTCTGGGCTGCGACCAAAATTTACATAGCGTATTCGAAGGCCACGGTCTTTGAGAAGTGGATTTAATGTTCCCAAGGGCTCGTGGCCGACGTGTTGTAAAACTAGAACTTTTCTCATGGCCTACGAGGTTCTCAAACCTTTCCACTGCTTCATAGAGACTTGCCCGTTGTCGATAACTACATAGTGAGGTTTTAACATCCATGATCCGGGATTATAATATTTTGATCCATTTTCTAAGTCATTTGTTCCTGGGTGGTGAGTGTGTCCAAAAATGACAGCATCAAATCCCCGTCGGCTGAGCTCGAGTGCTGATTCTCGAAAGCTGGGGTGCTCGCCCAAAATTCCAGTTTTGCGTGCGCGGAAACGTGATTTTAATCTCTCAAAGCCAATCCATAAGCGGTATAGCGACGGATGAATTTTAAGAAATAATCCCGCCACTCGAGTCGAAATTTCATAAAGAACAGGATGTTTTACAAAAAATGGATCATAAATATGTCCGTGTTCAATGCGAATACGCGTTCCATTTGATTCCACATTTAAAAACGGAGACACCTTCATCATTCCCCAATCTTCCAAAAAATGTTCAAGAGCGATGTCGTGATTTCCAGTTACGTAATAAATTTCGCGTCCCTGTCTTCGAATATCACTGAGAGCCCGAAAGAGCTCTGGGGCATCGAAGGCGATTTTGGTGAAACTGGCTTGGGCAATTTCTAAGCCGTCACCGTTGATACAAATATCAAATCCTTGAAGCGCGGCCCAACGCAAAAAAGGTATCGCTTGTTTTTTCGCTTGAGAAAAGGGGTTACCCAAATGCAAATCAGAAATCACAACAAGATGGTTCGTGCGGATGGAAGTGATCAAGGCTTCCCCATCATTGCTAAAATTAATTTTTGAACTTCGTCTTTAGGCAAATTAAATTTTTGAACCAATTCAAGCAGGCGATCATTGGAAACTTTAACACGCAAGCTCATCTGTTGAAGCATCTCGAACGCAAATGTTGGATCGCGACGAATTTTTAATAAAAACCCAGCTGGTTTTAAAATCAATAACCGGGTCCGCCCCAGAGCATAAGCCCCTGCGTAGCGCGGAATGCTTTGCAAAAGTGCAATATCCCCAAAGAAATCGCCCTTGTTGAATTCAGCAATTTCCATCACGTTACCACTGGTGTTTTTTAATATTTTTACGGATCCTGATTGGACTATATAAAGATCGCGTCCCGTGTCGCCTTCGTCGAAGATACAATCACCATCTTCGAATTCTTCGATGATTTCGTGTTTGAATCGATCTTCGCGTTTAACGGACATAACCGAACCTTACTTTGGCAATGTTAAAAGTCCTTTTTTAAGGTCTGGATCTGGAGCGTTGTTAATGAATACCTTAAGGAGAGCTTTTGAAAAATTGCCACTTTCGATCTTTAAGTCTTTGTCTTTTGCTTTTACTTCTACAGAGTCCGCATAGAAAGTCAGAATCATACGATCATTTTCGTTCATGTGACCCATGATGTCTTTTAACTTTTTAAAGTCCGGTTGAAAGTCATAACCTTCTTCTCGATTTTTAGAAAGGCCTTCTTCCCAGGCATCTAGAATCTTGCTTTTTTCGACCCAGCGTTTGAAATGCATAATTAATTGCTTCGGGGTTTTTGAATTAATAATGGCTTGCGCGTCTGAAGTAGGTTCTGCTGTGTAAAGTGCTGCGTAATAAACGTGAAGGACAAGGAATTTTCGAATTCCAATTCCGTTTAGTTTAAGAGTTGATGCTCCAACTTTGACAGAGTCATCAAATTTTACGCCCTTAAAATCTATGGCATGAGACATTCCAAGAGCTAAAAAGGTGATGGTTAAAAACGCACAGACGTGTTTCTTCATATTATCTCCGATGATAATGTTTGTTGGACAATTTCCATTGTATTGGAATATCGACTAAGAGCAAATTAAATTAAGTCAGTCTTTTTACATTTGCTAAAATCATAGTGATACAAGCGGTTAGCTTTTTTGCGTACCCTAAGTGTATAAATTCATTTGGCCCATGGGCATTCGAGCTAGGTCCCAAAACACCAGTGATTACAAATTGTGCCTTTGGAAATTTTTCGCCGAGCATGCCCATAAATGGGATAGACCCACCCTCGCCTAACGCAAGGGCTTCTTTTTTGTAGAATTCCAATGACGCTTCATTGATAAGGCTTGCTAGACCTTCGTTCATCGGGGGGGAGTCCCATCCATTGGCGGCATCTTCAACGTGAAATTCGACCTCTGCGCCATAAGGGGGATCTGTCTCTAGCAGTTTTTTAAGTGCTGCGGCCGCATCGCTTGCGTCTACAGTCGGCGGAAGGCGAAGCGAAAGCTTTAAGGTCGTGTACGGGCGTAATACGTTTCCGGCTTTGTGCGGTTCTGGTAGGCCATCAGCCCCAGTGACAGATAGGGCTGCACGCCAAGTCCGATTCAGCATCAATTCTTTTACGCTTGTGTTTGCAGGCTGCATTTTTTCAGTAAACGGAAACTTTTTGAACATACTTTCATTTAGAACCTTGGAAGTCTTTTCAACTTGCTCGATCCGTTGCTTTGGAATTGGAGCCTGGAAAATACGAGGGAATATTTCTCCGGTCTCCAAATTTTCAATTCGGTTCAAAATCATTCTGGCAACTCTGAATGAAGAAGGCACAACGCCACTTGCATCCCCGGAATGGACGCCTTCTTTTAGTACTTGTACTTTTAAAGTTCCGCTGATGAGACCGCGTAAAGAGGTGGTTGTCCAAAACTGTTCATAGTTTCCGGCCCCTGAATCCAGGCAAACAATCAAGTTTGGGGTTCCAAATTTCCCAGAAAAATTTTCGAAATAAAACGGTAAATCGGTTGAGCCGCTTTCTTCGCTGAACTCGATTGCGACTTTGATGTGTGGACGGGGAGAATCTGACTTTAGCAAATGTTCGATTGCACAAACACTAGCAAACACAGCGTATCCATCGTCGGCGCCACCGCGACCAAATAATTTGTCATCTTTGCGTACTGCCTTCCAGGGGGCGAGACCGTCTGCCCATCCGGTCATCTCCGGCTGCTTGTCAAGATGGCCATACATCAGAACTTGGTAGTCATAGCTTCCAGGCAGATCTAAAAGTAACAGTGGCGTACGACCAGGCTTTTCCAAAACTTCTTTTTTAAGATTGGGAATTTTTTTTTGATCGATCCATTGCTCAACAAGCTTAAGTGCTTTATCAATGTGTCCATTTTCTTTCCACTGGGGATCAAACGATGGCGATTTTGCAGGGATTTCGATGTAGGTTTGCAGAGCTGGAATAATTTCGTTTTCCCAGTACCTGTCAACAGACGATTGTAAATCTTTTTCCATGGGCGCCTCCAGTCGGTCATACTAGAGCGAAATTGGCTCTGACGCAAGAGCGTTAATCTTTGCTTTGCATGATATGGGCCGGGATAGTATTTGTTTAGAGGGGATCACGAGATGCATTTCGTTAGTAAACTTATTACAGCTACGATTGTTTTCACAATCAAATTCATAAGTAAAATTTTCTATAAAACCGAAGCTATTTGGCTTACCCCAAAAGATGAAATTGATTGGGAAAATTTGAAGATTGTGGTGGCACTGAATCATACGAGTTTATATGAACCATTATTCATTTCAGCTATTCCAAACTATCGGCTGTGGAAAGCGATTGAAAGAGTTGTCGTCCCCGTGGCAGATGTCACGCTCGCACGGCCATTTGTGGGCACATTTTTTAAACTGTTGGTTCCAAATGCAATTGGAATTACTCGAAAGCGGGATGATAGCTGGACCCAGTTGATGTCAAAGGTCGAGGGGAACGCACTTCTTCTTATTTTTCCAGAGGGACGCATGAAGCGACTCGATGGTTTGGATAAGCATGGTAAACCCATGAGCGTAAAGGGTGGCGTTGCCGACATTTTAGAAAAAATAAATTCTGGAAAAATGTTGATTGCGTTCAGCGGGGGCCTACATCATGTTCAGGCTCCGGGCCAAGTCGTTCCAAAAATCTTTCAAACTATCAAAGTAAGTTTTGAGCAATTGGATATTGCGGACTACAAAAATACGATTCTCAGCAGTACGACCAATTTCAAAAGCGGCGTAATCAGCGATTTGGAAGCGCGAATGAAGCGAAACTGTTCGGGTCGAATTGCCCCAGGATGAATGGCGTGCTTGTTGCAAGATTTCTTTTTAGGTTAAGGTCATAATCAACAAGGGAACGCTAATGGCTTTCAGTATTATACCAAAAGAATTGTGGAAAGGGTTTTGCGAGACGGTTGGAAAATATTCCCAAGGAAATTTAATTGAAATCGAGGTGGCCTCTTTGGACGTTGGTGATCAAATCGAGGAAACTTGGATCCAGTTTACAGGACTGTCTTATGATAAATCTAAAGAGTTGATTCACGTTAACACGTTAAATGATGAACATATGATTTCAAGGCCTCGATCTATCGTTATTGATGAAGATGGGCCGAATATAAAATCAATTACGATCAAAGATACAAACAGTCAGCTTCATATTATTCTATTCCGAAGACCGCTGATGTTGCCGAGTCCCGTGCGTTCGCAGGCGGAGATGCAAGACTAGGAGCTCTTTTTACGCTCAAAAACCTCTTTGTCGATCGCCCTTAAAAGTTCGACGTAAGTTCCCGTTGTTGCCATTTTCGTGTATTCATATTTAATCAAGAAATCTTGGAGACTTGTAAGGTCGCCCCCGTCCAAAGAGTAATCTACCAGGTCATGAGCTAGGTTGAAGACTGCCGATAACGGAGCGATTTTGTCACCAAATAGACCGGCAGGATAACCCTTTCCACTCGGTCTTTCGTGATGCTGTTTGATAATGATATCAACGTCGGGTGGAAGTTCCTTGAAGCGAATAACAAGAGTAGAAATATTTGTTGGATGATTTATAATAAGCTTTCGTTCTTCCTCTGACAGGCTTGAAAGTTCCTTTCTCCAATCGGGGCGATTTCCCAATTTTGCCAAACGATCATTGGGCAGGGCAATATCATGTAAAAAAGCGGCGTATGTTAGTTTTCGGAAGGTAATGTCAGAGGGCCATTTCATTGACGTAGCGAGTGAACAAGCAACGTGGGCCACGGCCATACTGTGTGCTGAAATGTAATCTTTGTTTTTTTTTGAAAGTTCGGTGAGCATTTTTCCAAGAGTGGGCATTTCAGTAAGTGATTGTAGACCCAAATCCACGCCTTTTTTTACAAGTTGCTGCACAGGTTCTGTAAAGCCCATTTGGTTGCATAAAGAATGTATTGCTTGGTGCAGACTGTCCGGATACGAGGGAATCAAAGTGACCCCTTTATCAATACCGGTGATTGCCTTTTCTAGCGCCGCCCCAAGTTTTTTTATAAACGATTCGCTTTGGCTTTTGTGAATATAAAGATACTTGATTTTCTTTTTTTCTAGATAGCTTTGAGCATCTTCTTCGGTGAATTCGGCACCTTTTTTAAACATTTTTACGAACTTATGATCAGAAAGACGGATGTAAACGTCGGCTTCGAGAGGGACAACCTTTAAAAGAAGTTCCGTATTCACCTTGCAGTAATCGAGGTCTTGAATGCCGGGCGAAATAATTCCTTTCTTTATGCCAATGGTAACGGCTTCTGTTAAGCTTTTTGCAAGGTCTGTGGGGTCGACGACGGCGACATACTTCAAATCAGGAAAGGCGTCGATAGTAACGGTGTCTTTGTTCTTTATTAAGATAATTGGTGTGGTTGAATGAACGGACACAAGGTATTTAAACAGATTTGTTATGGACTCTGAATCTTCACAAATAAGCAGATCAACAGTTTCGTCGGCGAGAAGATTTTTCATCGCATCTTCGAAATTTTTTGCAAGTTCACATTGAAAATGGAATTGACTTTCAAGAGTCATTTGAACAATTGAAGCTCGATGATTTTGAGACTCAATAATTAAGCATTTCATTCTTTAACATATCGGCCGAAATGACTTTTTTCCTGATCTTGTCCCAGTCTGGGATACCAAAATGAGAGGATCCTCGGTATTAGTACCGAGGATCTCAGCTGCCATCAATGTCGACGGCGTTCGTGATTAAAAAACTTACCAGCGATTACCACGGTTTCCACCGAAACCGCCGCCGCCATATCCGCCACCACGATTTTCTTTTGGTGCCATAGGTTTTGCCTCGTTAACTGTTAGCGGACGGCCTGAAAAATCGGCTCCGTTGAATTTTTCGATAGCAGTTTGAGCTTCTGTGTCACTAGACATTTCAACAAATCCGAAGCCTTTGCTGCGTCCAGAATCTCTGTCTGTGATGATTTTTGCGGATTCAACTGTTCCGCATTGTGCGAATGTTTCAGCCAAGACTTGTTCTGTAGCCGAAAAGGGAAGATTACCAATATAAAGTTTTTTACCCATTTAAACCTCCAAAGGCTGGGAGCCGCCTCAGAAGATCAGGGCCAAATGCACAGAACACCGAAACTAGCTAATTAAACTTGCCCCAACCTAACACTGAAACAATACAAACGCCAGAAAGATATTTATGAAAGCTAAACATTGGCAAAACTCTAAGAATTCGGTATGGATATACGGGCGTGTTTATCAATATCACCCCCCTGAAAAAGTATAGAGATTACCGACTTCTTTATTTCGGACAGGCCATATCATTTATGGGAAGTATGGTGAGTTACGTCGCCGTTCCCTACCAGATTTACGAATTAACAAAAGATAATGCTATGGTCGGCTTAATGGGAGTTGTTCAGCTAGTTCCTGTGCTTATATTTGGGATTTTGGGGGGAACTTACGCTGATCGTTTGAATCGGAGAAAACTTTTATTGGTATCCGAATTGATGATGTGCCTATTCATATTTGGACTGACGGTGAATGCGTATTTGGAAAAACCTTCGGTTATTTTTATTTTTGCTGTTGTGGCGCTACAACAAGCCGTTTTGGGATTTCATCGCCCGGCGATGGAGGCGTTGACACAAAGTTTGGTGAATATAAAGGATTATAGTGCGATCGGCGCCTTAAGCTCTTTCCGTTATTCTTTCTGTGCAATTGCAGGGCCCGCGTTGGGTGGGATTTTAATAGCGGCCTTTGGGGTTGCAGGCGCATTTCTTTTTGACACAGTTACTTTTTTTGCAGCATTGGCCTGCTTAACATTGATGAATACGGTGCCCACCCCAGAGGCATCAAAAAAATCACCATGGTCCGAGGCAAGAGAGGGATTTCGGTTTGCATTATCAAAGCCAGAGCTTATCGGAACCTATGTCATTGATATCGTTGCCATGGTGTTCGCATTCCCTGTGGCGCTCTTTCCGGCGATGTCGCAGGACTGGGGCGGGCCGAAAGCGGCAGGAATCTTGTTTTCAAGTATGGCGATTGGATCGCTTGCAATGACTTTATTAAGTGGTTGGTCTTCGAAGGTTTTGTATCATGGTCGCGGAGTTGTTATTTCCGCTTCGTTGTGGGGAATATTCATGTTGGGCCTGGGATTCACGCACACACTTTGGATGTCCGTTTTTTTTCTGGCACTTGCGGGTGCAGCAGACATGATGAGTGGCTTGTTCCGCGGAGTGATTTGGAATGAAACGGTTCCCAACTCGCTTCGTGGTCGGTTGTCTGGAATCGAAATGATTTCCTATATGACAGGTCCCCTTTTGGGCAATGCGCGGGCCGGTTGGATCGCGGCAAAATATTCGGTCAGCACAAGTTTATATTCGGGGGGCCTAATCTGCTTTGTTGCTGTCGTATTTACCGCTTTTTTTCTTCCCCAGTTTTGGCATTATCAAAGTCAAAAAGGTTAAGAATTTCGCCAAATCGAGAAGAATATACACAGTAAGCAAAAAACCTGATAGGTTAATTTTCAAATATGAGACAAATCTTTTTCCGAGCCCGATATCGTACTTTTGTAGTTCCGCTCATAGTCATTTTGAACGCGCTTATATTTTTTCTTTGGCATATTCCATCGGAAAATATGCAGCATATTATGAATGAAAATTTTTTAATCAGTTACGACGCGCTTAAAAGCGGAAGATTTTGGACCTTGCTGACATCGGAATTTTCACACAATGCTTTTTTCCACATATTTTTGAATATGTATATCCTGATGAGCTTCGGTTCGGCGGTCGAATCTGTTCTCGGGCCCAAATCATTTTTAAAGTTTTACTTAACAGCAGCGATTGTTGCGTCGCTGTCTCATGCTCTTGCGTCGGCTTATTTTCTTGGAGCCCCTGAGCTGCCTGCATTGGGCGCGTCGGGAGCAATTGCGGGCGTTATTTTGGTTTTTTCTTTGGTATTTCCCCGTGAAAAAGTATTTCTACTTGGGTTTATACCGATGCCA
>CAUJEF010000082.1 GCA_963169515.1 Bdellovibrionota bacterium | reverse complement strand
TTTCTTTTTTTTTTTATTTTTTTTTTTTTTTTAAATTTTTTGTGTGTCCTTGCAAATTTTTTTCCTTTTTTTGATCTGTGGGTGCTGGGCACCACCTTATAATAGGTTTGAGGCGAGTTCGGCGAGTTCGGAGCGCTCGCCCTTAGATAAGGTGACATGGGCCGCGATCATCTGGCCCTTGAATTTTTCTACAGCGTACGTAAGTCCGCTATTCGCCGAATCAACATATGGGTTGTCAATTTGGTAACAATCGCCTGTAAGAACGACTTTTGTCCCCGTCCCGGCCCTGGTTACGATCGTTTTGATTTCGTGAGGGGTTAAGTTCTGTGCTTCGTCCACAATCAGATATTGCTTTGGAATGCTGCGACCGCGAATGTATGTAAGAGGCTCGATATTGAGCATACCCTGATTAATCAATTCTTGAGCGCGACCCGCTGCTTTTTTCTGAGAATTGTCAGAGCCCATCAAAAATTCCACGTTATCGAAAATCGGTTGCATCCATGGGTTTAGTTTTTGTTCTACATCGCCAGGCAAATAACCGATATCCCGACCCATTGGGAAAATTGGACGGCTCACGAGGAGCTTGTGATATTTTCCTTCGTCCAAAGTTTTTGCTAAGCCCGCGGCGAGCGCAATTAGAGTCTTCCCTGTCCCTGCTTTGCCCACCAAACTCACCATTTTAATGTCATCGTTTAACAAGCAATCTAAGGCAAAGCTTTGCTCCACGTTCCGCGGGAAAATCCCCCACACACTTTCATTTAAGTGAATCAGCGGAACCATGCCTTGCTTTTCTTGACTGAAGCGAGCAATCGCACTGTGGTTAGAATTGTGCTTATCTTTCATGATTACATATTGGTTTGAAAGAAATGTTGATTCTGGCATCTGCAAAAATTTTTTATCATAAAATTCATCGATGACCGCTGGGTCTACTTCAATTTCCTTGTAGCCCGCATACAATTCTTCAATTGCAATGCTATCTGGCTCGTAGTCTTTTGCTGTGATACCATAAACGTCTGCTTTGATGCGCAAATTAATGTCTTTTGAAATTAGCTCAACAGAATCGCGTTTGTATTTTTTTTGCAGCTCGAGAGCTGTGCCCAGTATTTTTGTGTCCGCTTTTTCAGGATCCAAGTCTTTCGGGAGTATGGCTCCGTTAGAGTACGTGTGTACAATCAAAAGCGATGCACTTTTTTCAAGCTTCACGCCGTCAGCAAGCGAGCCTTCCTCGCGCAAAGTATCAATAAAGCGGGAAAACTGACGCGCGTTTCGTCCATTTTCGCCCAATTCGCGCTTAAATGTATCAACTTCTTCGATGACCATCATCGGAATGTACAGGCAAGAGTTTTTAAATTTAAAAATCGCCTGGGCGTCGAAGAGAATTATGTTCGTATCAATAACAATGTGACGTTCGTAGTTCGCTGGGTTGTCGGTCAAAAAGAGGATCCTCCGTCGGTTTTGATCAAAATGCTAGATCAATACCATTTCAGTTTAGTGAATCCAATCTCAGAAACAAGTGAAAAATGGGCTTTATCGGAAAATGCGCGTTACGAGATCACCTTTGTCATTTCGCAATGACGGGCTGACACTCTCGATGAATTTAATAAAAAATCCAAGCGCTTCTTTGTTATGATCTTCTTTCAACAACACGCTACCATAGCGATAGACCCCTTCATCTTGCTGAAAGCGAATATTCGTGATTTTCAACGTGAACGGAAAATAACTGTTTTGAGTTAAATAAATTCGTGCCGCAATTTCGCTGCCGACAGAAAGACCATTGAGTTTTGCTTCATGTTCAAATGCAAGCCCTTTTGAAGAAACATCATAGAGCGAAACATCATCCAGAAGCCCTCTCTCGGGAATGACAACCTTAAATCCAATAAACTCTGTTAAGATGGTTCGCTTCATCGAGCGGCGCTCTTCGGTGATCGCGGCCTGGCGGCGCTCGACCATATCTAATACCTGCGCTTTGCCATCTTCTTGTTTGTTAGATTTCCCACGCTTTTTCAAATGCGTAGAAATATCAATCACATTCCCTTTAGACATATTCCCCCCGGACTGTCTTATGGGTCGCCGCAGACGACCCTAGCTTGACTCATGAAGACTTATCGGATGAAAATGTCTCAACTTTAGGCGTTTTATCGAGTCTAATAAGCACTATAGACGGGCTGTAATGATGGATAATAACAAGGAATTTCAGGCAGTTGCAGGCAGCTTCATTTTTCATCTGCTGCTTGTAATCGGTCTATACCAAATGCCGGTATTTAGGCACACTTCGAACATCGTAAATAACCCCACGATTGAAGTTCAAGTTATCAACCAAAATTCAAAAAACCTGGTCCAAACACTTCAGAACCCAACTGAAGCAAAACCACAAAAAGAAGCACAGTTTTTAGGATCAAACACCAATCGTGTACCGAAGGAAACTGTCAGTCCTCACCTTGGTAATTTTCAAAATGGCTATAGGCCACCAAAAACAAAACCTCTAAAAGAAATCGCCCTCGGCGAAGGGCTTCGTGTTCCGAAAGCTCTGCCTACTCTTGAATATACTCAAGACATCCAGTCACAATTCAATTTCGTATTAGATAAAATTCAATACGGCTCAGTCACGTTACTGAACACGGACTACTCGATCTACGCTTCTTTTTATGACCGGATTGCCCCACAAATTCGTTATGAATGGCTACGTCGAGTCAGCACTTATTTAGGTGACCCTGTAATTATCGAGCTGTTGCGTTTAAATAAAGACCTGTGGTCGACGCGACTGGAAATACTATTAGATAAAAAGGGGAATTTCGAAAAAGCGGTCATTGTAAATTCATCTGGCTCACAGCCCCTCGATTTAGCCCCGAAAGACGGCATCAAAGCTGCCGCGCCCTTCATCAACCCACCAAAAGAAATTGTGTCTGAAGACGGAAAAATTCATTTGCATTACGCCTTCGCTATCAGGTTCGATCCACGATACTTTGCCCGGACCAAAAAGCAGTAAAATTTTTGCCGGGTCCGATTCTATAAACTGGACGCTATTCGCTTACATTTTTTTGATAAAATAAACAAGATGCGCGCCATTCTTTTTATATCCATATTATTCCTGTGTTCGAATGTCATAGCCGGCGTCGTAGAGCTCGGAATTTCCGGAAACTATCGACAAAGCTACTACGGCTACGATCAGACGACCAATAAAAAAAGCTACAACATCTACTCGACAGTTACGGGGTCGCTTTCGTACTATTTTGCAGAGCAGTCCGCTTTAGAGCTAAGCTACACTGACGGGACCAACGACGAAAATCGACCGCAGTATAAAACACGCACATTCATTCAAGTGTATGGACTTGATTTCATGTACACCTTGGTTGCAGGCAAAGACGCACCTTTCAAACCCTACGTAAAATTAGGAGCTGCCTACCAAGAAAAACGCTCACAGTATAAACAAGTAAACCAAGATCCAATTAACCTTGGACGCATTCGTGGCTGGTCTCCATCTGCAGGAGTTGGGTTACGCATTCTTATGGGAAGTTTTGTTATTCGAACCGGCTGCGAGGTGATAACGTCTCCGTTAGATACGGGTGACGATGACCCCATAGCTTTTGACATTGCAGCCCGCGCTGGCATTTCATGGATGTTTTAAAATATTTCATTTTTACAGTTTTGCTAACAGGCTGCCAGATGGGCTATCTGATTCGCAGCGGTTATGACCAGGCGCAATTGATACGTGATCGGGTTCCAATAGCAAACATCCTCAACGACCCCGAAATTCCAAGCGATCACAAAAGAAAAATTCGATTGATCGATGAAGTCCGACAATTTTCCCAAACTCAATTGGGGCTAACCACAACGGAAAACTATAAAACATACGTTCAACTGAATCGTCCATACGTTACCTATATCGTTCAAGCATCACCGCCTTATGAGCTCGATCACTATCTATGGAGCTTTCCCATCGTGGGAGAACTTCCCTATAAAGGATTTTTCAACAAAGACGACGCCGAGGCAGAAGCCCGTAATTTAAAAGTAAAAAACTTCGATACAATGGTTCGCGGCGTTCGTGCATACAGCACGCTCGGCTGGCTTAAGGATCCGATCCTGTCCAGTATGATGGATTATAAGGATTGGGACCTGGTCAATTTGATCATTCATGAATCAACCCACGCAACGGTTTATCTGAAAAGTTCTGCTGATTTTAACGAGCAGCTGGCATCTTTTGTGGCGGCAAAGGGGACAGAGCGATTCTACACGTTTAAAGAGGGCAAGGACTCGCCGACGCTAAAGCTCATTCAAGACTCAAACCAAGACGAAAAGAATTTTTCTATATTCATTACAGAAGAAATCGGCAGCTTAAAAACTTGGTATGCAAACAATAGGCACGATACGACGCTCAAAGAGCATCGCTTAAAAGAAATTACAGATCGATTTAAAAAAAATATTTTGCCAAAAATGAAAACCAAGGACTACGCAAAATTTTCAGATTCAAAACTGAACAATGCCGTTCTTATGGGTTACAAAGTGTATTCTGAAGATCTGGGCCTATTTGAAAACGCATATCAACGCTTGGGTGCTGACATGAAGAAGTTCTTAGAATACTGTAAGGAGCTTTCTCATTCTTCAAAACCAAAAAATGAGCTTGCCAAAATTTCTATTTAGACAATTCTTTGTCCATCCAGTGATGCATCCGTTGATTGTATTTCTTTTCTTTTTCAGCTTTATATTTTTCAGTAGCTTCTTTATCTTCGTAATTTTCATCTTTCTTTTTGTCTTCATCTTTTACGGTTTGCGGTTTGCGCACATCTTCTTTTACATCGACTGACAATGCTGTTTGCGAATTAAACACCAGACTTAGAATGATTAAATACTTTCTCATGCAGCCCTCCTTATGTTGTTAGATTCAGAACCTGGCCGAAAAGGTTCTCGTACCTGTATATAAGTCGGTAAATATAAAAATAAACTGGACCAAGATCTTTTAAATATAGACCATGGTCCAGGTAAAGTCCGGCGCTTACTGAAATTGAGTCACCATGATGTTCCAGCCGCCTGGGGCTGACTGGGACGCCCCCGTCGCATTATACGCTGTAATTTGCACCTGATTGGCTGCGCTTACATGACATGAAAACACCACGCCCGCGGGAAGCGGCCCATACGGATTGCAAGTTGCAACCATTTTTGAGTTTGTTGCAACACCTGGTACTGTAGCAACGCAGTTACCCTGTGATCCCGCTGGAATAGAACCGCCCATAGAACAAGTCACGCTATCAAAATACATTACGGATTGAATTGGTGCCCCTGATGCTCCAAACCTCACTGAACCATTTACATCTAACTTTGCCGTCGGCGATGTGGTTCCAATACCAACATTGCCGTTTGATTTGATTACAACGTGATCAGTGACCTGGTCAGCTGTAAATCTCAAATCACCACCTGCATTCGAATACAGGCCTCCAGAACCTAGATAAATTGATGGTGCGTTGACCGTTCCATTCCCTGGAAACTGGATATAGCCTGATCCTGAAAATTGCATACTGGAATTGTTCATTACAAAGTTGCTGCCAGTCATCGTATCGCCAAATTTACTTACCATACTCGGGCTTGGATCTGAAACCCAACTTAAGTTACCCGCAGCATCTGATACCAACATATTACCCGCTGTCGGCGGATTAGGCGGAAGAGTGATTCCATAGTCTACAGCCAGCGAATTCGGAGAGCGTAAATATACATAATTAGAACCGTTGCTGGTATTTTCCGCCAACCGCAATTCCTGTTCATTGCCAACAAGCACATCACCTGTTGTGGTGAGATTCGAAACACCGCTGATCGCATTGCCATTCATGTTTAATGCGCCCGTCATTCCGCCGCCCGCAAGCGGTAAGTAAGCACTCGTTCCCGTACTGATGGCAGTATCAACGTAATTTTTAGTCGCAGCGTCTTGAGCTGTTGTTGGGTCATCGATATTTACAATTTTCTCAGAACCTGCATCAATGTACGCGCCACCGGACATAACAAGGTTTCCAGTCATTGTGTCGCCAGCTTTGGCAACTTTAGTATTATCAGTCGCACTATCAGCCGAAGCCACCCAGCAATCAACCCCAGCACCGCAACCGTTAGTTGTCCATTTTAATATTTGTCCGGCGGTAGGAGCAGTGGCTTCGATCGCAGAACCTTTTAATGTAGTATCAGCATAGTTTTTAGTGACAGCTTCCTGAGCCGCCGTAGGGTCGGCTAAGCCAATAACTTTATTATTGCCCATCGCAAGGTTACCAGCCATTGTACCACCAGCAAGTGGTAAGTAGTTGCCCGCAGTTGTATCCACGTAAGCTTTTGTAGCAGCATCTTGAGCTGCAATTGGATTAGCCAAGTTCGTGATTCCATAACCGCTCATATCAATCGCCGAGGACATTGTTCCGCCTGTGAATGATCCAGTCGCGCCGGTTGCTCCAGTAACGCCCGTCGCTCCAGTAACTCCCGTCGCTCCTGCCGCCCCAGTGAATCCTGTTGCACCCGTAGCTCCCATTACGCCAGTCGGGCCCGTGGCACCAGTTGGACCACTTGCTGGGTTTACCCATGTAAAATTATTTGCACCGTCTGTTTGCAAAACTTGTCCACTAGAACCAAGACCTGCCGCCGCAGGCATAAAATCCGCAGGAACTTTTCCTTGCAAGGTTTCCGCGACATTTGCCATTGGAACTGCGGACATCGAATAATCTGGTGACAATAGGTTTCCGTTCACGGTGACTCGCAGTAAGCGTCCATCACCATTTGATGGGGTATAACAAGGACGAATCATACTGTCGTTTTGGAAAATGACTCTGAACGGCTGGCCACCATCAACGCCAGGGGATACACGGCTACCTGCTCCGACTTTTACTGAAAAAAATCCGTTCGCATCAGGATTCACAACTTGTGATTCTTCATACAACAAACAGGATGCCGCCGGGTTGTAGACCTGAAATACAACCGTTGCTGGCGTCACAATTGGAACGTCGAAAGGATCCAAAAGCTGTCCATCAAAATTAAAGTTTTGAGATAAATTTGAAGCAAGCACTGTGCTTGCAATTAAGGAAGCTGCAAATCCAAACAGAATACGTACCGTAGTTGCCATACCGGAACTCCTTATTTGTTGGTTACGATCTTATATCCCCCACCAGATAAAACTTGTCCGCCTTGGACACTTCCAATCCGGCCTCTTACCTTGTAAGAAGCTCCTGAGACCAAACCGGATCCTGATGAAATTCTAAAAACATTACTTGCACTGGAAACATTGGAACAGTTCGATGCATAGTTACCAGCAATCGTTGCCCCCACGCCCGGAAAAAATGAGCTAATGGTAACGACCTCTTCATCTTTAGAAAGATTCACGCCCGCTGCCGTTCCTACATGATAAACATGATTCAAATCATTGGCCGAAAATGTTCTTGTAAAAACAGGACACGCTGAGTTGTCACCGATATCTTTTAAATACAGATAAAGATCTATTGTATAACCAGAACCTTTAGCGACTTCCAGTTCAAGGGTTTCGCCCGCGCTCGCATATCCACCGATCAAACCCAAATCCGGGCTGCACGAATTTACAGGTCCCCCTCCTAAATTTGAACCCTTTACACTTACGCCGTAACATGGTTTTTGATTAATAGGGATGGCTGCCATACTGCCAGCTTGGTTCGCAGGTGCTTCCAATCGAATCTTGGACGTATTGGAAACCTCACGAGCACATCCCGCTGCTGCCAATACAAAAATTCCAAAAATGAGAATCCTGTTCATGAAGTTTTGCTCCCTGACCGTTTCTTTTCGGATTTTGATACCTGGACTAAAGGCTTTTAAATGAGGCGTTTTAATCTGAGACTGCATAAACCCCAACTATTATCTGGCGGCCCTGAATTGCCGATATGGTCTCATGTTTGGAAAAATAATTTTTATCCCATTATTGATCGTAGGCGCATTATTAGTCGCATTTCAAAACTGTGCAAAATATCCTTATGAGGAGCTTCAGACAGAGGCGTCGCAAACCCTACAAACAAAGCATTTCTATCACATAGAAGAAAACTTTACGTGCCAAACCCTTGGCGGCGAGACAATTGAAACCTACAAGGACTCGCTCTATTTTTTTGGAGGTGATGTTTGTTTTACCGGCAATGGGTGTAATGATACACTATCCTGTGGCCCTTGGCCGGTCGATCTGGAAGTTTCTATGGATCTTCAGACTGTAACGTATAAAGGGGAAGTTTTCTATTTTATGAAAACTCCCCCGTTTGAAAATTAAGATTGATATCGATCGTTTTTTATCCTTTGGGCCGATATCAGATGATCCAGTGTCGCTACTTTGAAATCATCTACCGGATCATAAAAGGTTCGCGTTGTTTTCACCTTACACATAATACGGCTGTGTAGGGCGTCCGTGTCGATTGTAGGCATTAATTTATCCACATCATCAGATCCCTTGATTGCAAGACGTAGTGTCTGATAATCCCGAAGCTCCTCTTCGGTGATGTTGTTTTTCACCAGGTTAATCAACAACTGGTTCCTGCGTTCCGCCGACAGTTCGCTTTCCAGCAGCTCAACGAGCAATACTTCTTTAAAATTTTCCATGGGTCCTCCTAATTAAAATAAGTAATTGTGGGTTACTTTCTTTTTTTAAAGTTTAAGAACTCTTAAGATTCGTGGTTACATCTATTGATATAGGGCTGTCCATTGCCCCCCAGTGATCTAAAAGCTCCTCGTTTTTAATTCCTTTCTTAATATTCATAATTGCGTGTCTATAATTTGCTTTGGCCGTGTCGTATGGGCATTCCATGATCTCAGCTATTTCTTTGAAACTCAGATCATCGAAAATTCGAAGTGACAGCGCCGTCTTTTGTTTTTTCGGTAGCGCATTTACAAGTTGTTTAACAAGTGCCTGCAGGTTTTCCTGTATCAGTTCCTTTTCCATAGTTCCATCGACTGCCATTTGAACAGTATCAAGGCTCGCGTGGTCCCGTTGCGAGCGCAGTTTGTTTTTCGCAGTATTCATCGCGATTTGAAATAGCCAGCTTTTAAAGGCCGACCGACCTTCAAAAAGGTGCAGCTTTTTAAAAGCTTTGATGAATGTGTCTTGGACTATGTCTTCAGCGAGATCTGGCGATTTTGTGAACCGCAAGCTCAATCGCAACAAGCTCTTTTGATGCCTTTTTACGATCTCGGAAAACTTCTCACGATCACCGGACAAAACCTGCTTGATAATATCAATATCATCCGAATTCATAAGACCCCCCTTTTAGTCTTCCTTCGATTTGCCACTAGCAAATCGAGTTACTTTGGCTAAGGGGTCCTGGCGATTAGACTTCAATCACCTGGACAAAGGTTAATACTTTTTTGATTTTTTTTAAAGACCCACAGATTTTTGTTCAATTTCAAGTTTATCAATTGTTTCGGGATCTTAAAGTTTCAGTTATTAGGGCTATTTGAATTATTCATAAGTTTGGGGCTGGTTACCGTGCAAAACCAAACACGCCCACAGTGACATTCTTGAATAGTTTGCGCCATTCCGTGACTGCAATTGGTTTCGTATTAAACAAAACGATTGGATCGACAATCATTGCTTTATCCCTGCTCTCAATTAAGACGGCAACGTGATAGTCATAAAAACGACGGATATCCCCAAGAACCACCTCCACTCCTAAATGCGGCAAACCACGCAAATAGATCTGCCGTACAGTGTAGCCTGAGTGCCGTAAGATATTTTCATTGAGCTTTCTTGCAAAACACGCGCAATTGGTAGCACACAATATTTTTACGCTTCGACGATCTTCGACAACATAGAATCCTTCTCGGGACGAATACAGCTTACGAAAATAATCTTCAATCTGCTGCTCTAATTCAGCATCCCTGAGAAGGGGTTTATCAATAGGCAGTGGTTCGGCCCTTTGAAGAGCAAAAGAATTCGCACCCAATATGGTCAGCAGTACGAATGTAGAATAACGGATAAATATGCTTATCTTCATGGAAATTTAACCATACAAACTTAATGCCCCTTCTTCGGCAATATAAGGCCCTTACCCGAGACTGTTATCGTCAAAAGATTTGATAGTTTAGAAATTGTTTCATCTTGTTTTATCTTATTTTATCTTGGGTTCGTTTTAATTGCCGTTGTAACCCGAATTTCATTGGCTTTAATTTCGTATTCTTTGGGGAAATCGATTACCATTCCCCGCGCCAAGGGCTGTTCCTTAATGTCTCGGTGAAGCCAGCTTAAAAACTCTCTGCTATCGTTCCGGCAAACCATAATCTTTGATTTTCCCTTTTCCTCTTGGATATCGCCGACGACACGAGCCTTTTGATCCATCGAAGGCGGTACCTTTTTCCGAGCCAGCAAATATGAAAAACTGAGCGTTCGGTTTTTGATGGGCAATTCATTTTCAATTTTTTTAAACCAATCCGGCATATCCCAGAACACACGGTCGTGGCACCAATCTTTGTTACTGTGTTTTAGCAGTGGACACTCCAACTGGTGCGTACACGGGGCCCATAAATAAAATCCCTGATCAATCAAACTTTGACGGACCCCTAAAAGCTTTCGACTATCTTGCTGGGTCGACGGTTCCATTATCAATAGCGCTTCGCAATTTAATGCCCAGTCGGGAATATCTGCAATTTCTGTCAATGCGTATGAAAACGTCGCAAGCGTTTTTATGGGGGTTGGAATTTCGTAAATTCGCTGGGTCCATTTTAGTTTGTTTGATTTCTGTATCTGCTTGTGCAGTTTTTCCGCCACAGGGTTATTTTCAATACAAATTCCAAAGTCAAAAAGGGGCTCTAAGTGCTGAGAAGCGACGCCAAGCCCACTTCCAAAATCAAAAAAATGGACAAGATCTGAAAAAAAATTCTGCCTTTGTGCCTCTCGAAGCACGGCTTCGAATCGAATATAATTTAATGGAAAAAAATAGGCGATTTGTGCAATTCGCGCCCACCCCTGATCCCACGGCGTTGGTTTAATCGGATTTTCAATATAAAAATCGGATTGTCTTAAAATGCTCTCGGCAATTTTTTTGGATTGGCTGATATTTACGTTCTGATCAGAAAGCAATTTAAAAATTTGTGCTTCTAAATTTTTAGGAATGGTTAAATTGTCGATACCCGATTTTTTCCATTTTTCTTTGAAAGATACGCGGCCTGATCCGCCTTTTCAAAGACTTGTTCCCACGTTTCCATCGAAGCGTCAAGGTTCGCTACGCCAATGGAAATTGTTACCGGAAGCTTCGTACCCTTCCATTTGAATGAATGTCCTTCGATTGTAGTTCGAATACGCTCAGCCACTTCGATAGATTTTTTCAATGGGCTGCCCAGCAAAATCAAACAAAATTCTTCACCCCCAAAACGGGCGAAAAAGTCTTCAGACCGGATCAATTTTTTTAAAATAACATCGGACAACTCTTTCAGTACGTAATCGCCTGCCGGGTGACCGTAAGTATCATTTACAGATTTAAAATTATCCAAATCAAAAACGATCACACCCAGCGGGACGTCGATCAATTTCGCTTTTTTTACAGATTCGTGCCCCTGCGCGACCAGGGCCCCTTTGTTAAAGATTTGCGTCAGTGGGTCGACCTGCGTTTTATCAAATGTTTTGCGAGTTGTGTAGGACTCAAGGTTTCCCTGCTCCAAATATTTTAAAATGACGTTTCCAACTTTTACCTGGTCATTATTTGTAAGTTTTTGTTTCACACCCGCCTTCAATCTTACTCCGCCGACTTCAGTTCCATTGGTTGATTCCAAATCGATAATAAAAATATCTTTGCCATCTATCGTAATTTCGGCGTGTTTTTTGCTGACACTGCGATCATCGATATAAACATAGGTCTCTGCACTGCGGCCCAAAATGACGCCAGATTTTTCGATTGGCCACTGTTTACCAACTTGCTGTACGGGACCCATCAAAAGAATAAAACAGGGCGGCGCCTGTTTCGCTTCATTCAGACGAATTTTAAACGTATCCGTGGATACGACACTGGTTTTTTCTTCGTTATCATTCGATGAAGACATAGAGCTATTATCAGAAAACGATCAGTTCTTGTCGAGCGAAATAAGCCTTTCGCGAGTCCTTTTTTTTCCAACCTCAACACCAGGTTGATCAAATGCATTTATATCTAGAAGCTCGCCCAAAGTTCCGATCACAAGCTGCATAAGCATAAACAGTGCACCCACGCTTTCTAGATTCAGTTCCTCAAGGCACAGCACCAACGTCGGAATCTTATTGTTATGTAATGACTCTTGAGTCGCCGTCGCCTCTGCCTCAAATAGCGCGTTCATAGTCTTTCCAACCATAAGCTCTGTGTCTGAAAAAACAGCTTTGGTTAACTTTAGGCCAGTATTTTTCTTTTTTGTCTTAACAAAGAAAACAAACTTATCACGATACCCGTCCATAACCTGCTGTAAAGCTGAATGTTGATCGTTGGTCCCAACCAAAGCAATTGGTGTGCTTACGCGTGGGGCTTTTTTATTTTTCCTGGATTTTTTCTTGCCTAGGGATTCAGCCCATAATTGCGAAAGCCATGGTCCAAACTTTTGCAAATGCTCAGAGTAAATCCAAAATACTGTAATCCATTCTTTTTTCTTCCAACTCATGAGTGCTTGATTCGCAATTTCAGCGACAAGCTTTTCTTGCTTTTTCGCCCATGCGGCCCCCACAAACAGGCCTTGAATATCTAAGCCCAAACAGGCCGCCGGTAATAAACCGACCGGCGACAGGACAGAAAACCGTCCACCAATATTTTCTGGGATATCAAGAATCGGCACGCTGTTTTTACGAGCCCAGTCTGACAAAGGATTGCTTCTGATTTCTGAAATCACAGTACAGTTACTGGAAAAATTGAGCTTTTTATTTTCATAGATTTGGCTAAGGAACGCGGCTTGCGTTAGCGTTTCGATCGTCTTTCCACTTTTTGAAATAATTATCCAATGGGAGGTCTCTAAATTAAGCCCGTCAACTTTATGTTCAAATGCATCTCCGTCGACATTTTCAAAAAAAAATAACCGTTCTTCATCTTGGGAAAATTTTTTTAAAACTACGCCACCCAGAGCGCTCCCCCCAATTCCTAACACTATTATTTTTTTGAAATTTTTGATCTGGTTTGCCCGATTTTGGCATTGATCGATCCACTTTTGATCTTTTGAAAGATTAAAAAAACCCAGATCCTTGCGGGCTAAAAGTTTTCTAAATGCCCCAACTGCTTTTTTCAGCTGTGCTGGGGTTGATTTTCTAGATGACTGCTCAATTGTTATCATGTCCCAATCGTAGACAAAAAAACTCGTGGTTTCAATAGCTTATCAAAAATTTTTGCCAAATATCTGATACGCTGGGGTGGATCAATTTACAGTGGCGGGGTGCAGAACTAAGTGCTAGTATCCCGCTCGCAATGGCAGAACCACGACCTCATTTTTTTAATCTTACCCGCCCAGAACTGCAGGACCTTGTAAAGTCTTACGGAAAAGAAAAATTTCGCTCACACCAATTGTTTCAATGGGTCTACACAAAGGGGGTAAGCGATTTTGAGCAAATGACTAATTTATCTAAAGAGTTCCGCAGAGATTTACCCCAATTGCTTGACATTTCAAATCTTGAAATGGTCAGTCACCTTAAAAGCGTCGATGGGACTCGGAAGTTTTTATTCAAACTTGCGAATGGGGATACGATCGAAAGCGTTTTGATCCCTTCAGAAGATCGGCGCACTTTGTGCGTGTCATCAGAGGTCGGTTGCAACATGGCTTGCCAGTTTTGCTTTACCGCAAAACAAAAATTGAAAAAGCGTTTAACGGCTGGAGAAATTGTTCTACAGTTTTTGATGGTTCAAAAGGCTCTCCCCGCAGAAGAGCGAATTTCAAATGTTGTATTTATGGGAATGGGTGAGCCCCTGGATAATCCTGAAAATGTTTTTAAAGCCATCGATATTCTGCATGACCAAGTGGGGTTAAACTTTTCCCGAAAGCGAATTACGGTTTCTACTTCGGGCCTGGTTCCACAAATTGATCTGATCGCAAATTCTGGGGCACGCCTTGCCGTAAGCCTGAACGCAACCACAAACCATCTGCGCGATAAAATTATGCCAATCAATCGCAAATATCCTCTGGAAGTTTTGCTTCAGGCCTGCAAAGATTATTACAAGAAAACAAAAGAAAGCATTACCTTTGAATATGTGTTGTTGAAGGGTGTAAACGATTCCACTGACGATGCAAAGCGCATACACAAACTTACTCGCGGCCTTGAATGTAAAATCAATTTAATTCCGTTCAACGAACATCCAGAGGCTGATTTCAAACGACCAAACGGCGATGAAGTTCACCAATTTCAAAGGGTCTTAATGGACCTGGGGATGCACGTATTGATTCGCAGAACAATGGGGCGCGACATCTATGCCGCCTGCGGGCAGCTTCGCACACTGTATGAAAAGCACCCTGGAAAAATGTCACAAGAGGAAATGAGGGCATAAAAATGGAACCAATTTTAGTCGTGGGCAGCTTAGCATACGATACTATTTCAACACCGCTCGGACACGCAGAAAAAGCATTGGGTGGCTCTGCAAATTATTTTTCTGTCGCGGCCTCAATGTATGTTCCGATCAAGGTCGTTGGCGTTGTCGGCGAAGACTACACTGACGCTGATTTAAAAATCTTGAGCTCGCGTGGTATTGACACAAAAGGAATCATTAGAAAAAAAGGGTTAACATTTCATTGGGAAGGCCGCTACCAAGGCGACATGAGCGATGCGATTACACTCGCAACCCATTTGAACGTGTTTGAAACATTTGATCCGCACATTACTATTGAGCACGCACAATCAAAGGTTGTTTTCTTGGCAAACATTGACCCCGAAATTCAGTTAAAAGTTTTGGAACAAGTCGATGCCCCTCAACTGGTCATTCTGGACACGATGAACTACTGGATCAAATCAAAACTGCAGCCTCTTAAAGCTGTGTTAAAAAGAACAAACGTTTTGCTCGTGAACGAAGGGGAAGCAACGCTTTTAACTGGTGAACAAAATGCCATTGGCGCCGCACAATCACTGACAAAAATGGGACCCAATGTTGTTATTATTAAACGTGGCGAGTATGGTTCCTTGCTCTATTTTGAAAATAAATTTTTTGTGCTGCCAGCCTTTCCACTCGCAACAGTCGTTGACCCAACAGGCGCTGGTGACACCTTTGCGGGCGGTTTCGTCGGCTATCTTTGCCAAAATAACTGCCGCATGGATTTGCGAACTCTTAAAAGTGCTTGCTTTGAGGGAAGCCTCTTAGCATCCTTCACGGTTCAAGACTTTGGTCTGAATAAGTTGATCCAAATTGCAAAGCCAGATATTCAAACTCGCTGGAAAGAATACTTTAGTTCCGTACAACTAGACCTTTCGTAAAAAATTAAAAACTTTATCAGCCTTTCCGATAAGTTAACGAGCATGGCTGACAAAAAAGACAAAGGCATTAAAGAAGACTTTACGCACTTTCTTTTGGATGAAGAATTGTCCAAAACAGTGGACCCGCTAAAACAAAAAAATCCGGAAAAGACTCAAATTACCGGCAGTCACATAATTCCATCCAAGGAAAAATCAAAACAAGTTTCGCACAGTCCAATGCAAGACCACATGGTCAATGTTGAAGCAAGCCTCAAACAATCAGAATATCTTCGAGTTGCTCAAAAAAGAATTACCGAACTAGAAAAAAACCTGGATACGCTGCGCTCTGAAAACGAACAGCTGTCGACTGCCGCGATCATCCTTCAAAAAAAATATGAAACTGCTGTGTCAAAAATCGAGAATATCGAAAAGCAAAATCGCAACAATCATGAGATTCTCAAAGAGGAAAAGACCTTATTGGAAAACATTGTGAACGAAAGGAATCGCGAAAAGACCCAGCTCGAATCAAAAAACGAAGAGCTTCAGAGTCGACTCCAAGAAAAACTCAACGGCGTTCGCATTCGAGAGCGAGAGCTGGAAAATCGTTTGGAGCTTTTAAAGCTAGAGGGTCAGGTCGCGCTTACAAGTAAAGATGAAATGATTTTAGATCTGCGGTACAAACTAGATCAATTAGCCAACGAACTGGAAAATTACAAAACACGTGGCAAAGATCTGAATGCAAATTTGCAAACTTACAAAGACCAAATCCGCCGTACCGTCAAAGCTTTGCGTTTGGCCCTGACCATGCTCGAAGGGGAAGGGCTCGGCAGTGCCGACATCAAAAAAACCGGAAGTGATACATGATAGCAAAGCCCGGTGTTCTTTTGATCGACGAAGCGCCATATATGTTTCGCGGGATGAAAAAATTTTTGAGTTCAAAAAACTTCGATATTTATGAAGTTTCCAATTTCTCAGAGGCCCAAGTATTAATTCACAGCGAAAAGATCCACGCCGTTATTTACAGTAAGAGCAAACATAACCCGAATCAGCCCCTTTTTGACAGCATCGTCAAATATGATGCAACGATCCCGTCGATCGTGTTAGATCCGGCATTGGAATATACCTATCCTCTTAACACAAATATACCTGATCACGTTTTAATGCAGCATTTGGGTCCCAAGGAAGCCTTTGCACACATATTAGATCGCTTGATCAGCAAAAGTTTTTTGCGGAAGGATCTTCGGCGCCGAGAGGTTTTGGCAGAACAGCTCCGCACCCTGCAGCATCGTTTGATCGGTAAAAATAAAGCCGACGCATATAAAGCAATTATGGATTTTACCGCACAGGAATTAAAAGCTCAGAAAGCGATTTGCTGGTTTTATCAGACGTCAACTGAAGCAAACAATCGAGACCATACAAAGCTAGAGAAAAAAGTCTTAGCCTGGAACGAAAACAACACCAGTGAAATCTTTAGGGTCACAGAAAAATTCTCCGTCGAAAAGGTGATATCACAAAATATTATTGTCGAAGACGAATATTTATATTTCCCCGTCCTCACCCACCACGAAGACCGAAATCTCTGTTTTTACGCATTTCAGGGTTCAAAATCGTTCAACGTAGAAAATCAAAAATATTTTCAATTTCTCCATAAGGAAATCTGTCATATTGTTCAGGTTCAGGAACGCATGTATGGCGTAGAAGAATTAAGCTTTGTTGATGAAGTCACTGGCCTGTACAATCAAAGGTACTTGCATCTTGTGCTCGATCAGGAGATCGAAAAGGTAAAACGCGATAACTCAAAATTTTCGGTGTTGTTTATTGATATTGATCACTTTAAAAGCGTTAACGATAAAAATGGACATCTCGTTGGGTCTCAGGTATTAAGAGAAATTGGAAAAATATTAAAGCAGAATGTTCGTTCTGTGGATTACTGCTTCCGATACGGCGGCGATGAATTCTTACTCGTTCTATCTGACACAAGCACCGACCAATCCACCGTTGTCGCAGAAAGAATTCGAAAACAAATTGCGTCTACGGATTTTGTAATTGATGGGACCAGGGTTCACGTGACTTTGAGCATTGGAATTGCGTGCTTTCCTGAGCACGCAAAAAGCAAAAAGAAGATCCTCCAAGTTGCCGACGAAGCAATGTATTGTGGGAAAAATTTAACTCGAAACATTGTATACGTAGCCAGCTGACGGTCCGAGGGATTTAAAATGAAGAAAATCAAACTGGTTGTCAGTGACCTACACCTCGGAACTGGAAAAAACGTATTGGGGGATGACGTCAACCTTTTAGAAGAATTTCATTACGACGACCGTTTTTCTGAATTTGTAAATTACTACACCACCGGAGAATACGCAAACTGCGATGTGGAACTTATTCTTAACGGTGATATTTTTAATCTAATTCAGGTTGATTATCGCGGACATCATCTTGCCGTTCTCACAGAATCCATATCACTCGAAAAATTAAAACGTATTGTTGCTGGACATCCTGGTTTTTTTGAAGCGTTAAAAAAATTTGGGAAAAGCCCCAATCATACCATTACATATGTCATTGGTAACCACGACCAAGAAATGCTTTGGCCTAAAACCCGCGAATATTTAAACGAGGCCGTCGAATACAGCATCCGCTATCGAAACATAGTCTATTATTTTGATGGGGTTCACATTGAACACGGACATATGCATGACGTCGCTAATCGTTTGGATCCTAAAAAATTCTTTATTCGAAAAAATGTGCCAGAACCGATTTTGCATCTTCCATTTGGAACTTATTTCTTTGTTGAGTTTGTAATGAAGGTCAAAAAGCATGATCAGCACATTGATAAAGTTCGTCCCTTCCGCGCATACCTGCGCTGGGGCCTTTTACAAGATACTTGGTTCACAATTAAGACTCTTTTTAAAATGTATGCGTTCTTAATTAAGAGCGCATTCAAAAAGGATTCTAAAAATCCATTTACTTTAGGCTTTTTATTGGAAATTCTCAGGGAAGGACAAGTTTTTCCTGATCTCGGTGAGGCTGCTCAAAAAATTCTAAAAGACGACCGCGTACATACCGTCATTTTTGGCCATAGTCATGTGTATCAGTTTAAGCAGTATCCGTCGTCAAAGCATTACTTCAATACTGGCACTTGGACCGATGTTACATCACTTGATATGTCTAGCTTTGGTAAAATTACAAAGCTTACCTATGTGCTATTAGAGTACGATCCCGAGAGCACGAAACCACGCTCACGCCTCAAACACTGGCGCGGTTACCACCGAATCGAAGAAGACATGGATTTGACTTGACGGGTGCCAGACACCATCCGTCCGGCTACCGGACAGATGGTGTCTGGCACCACGCTGCAAGCTCGGCTCGGGTGCAGGGGACGCATCCGATTTTAGCAACGACAACGCCTGCTGCGTGATTGGCAAGCTCGCACGCAGCTTTCAATGGGACGTTGGCCGCTACCGCAAGAGCGAGCGTTGCGATGACAGTATCCCCCGCGCCTGTCACATCAAATACTTCACGCGCAACAGTGGGTAGATACTCAACCTTAGACCTTTCAAACAGAGCAATCCCATCTTTGCCACGAGTAATAATCATTTTTTCAGAGCCAATCTTATTCATAAGCTCTTGGCCAACCTCTACAAGTCCATCCGATGCCTTCCTGAGATCATCAATTGGAAGCTGTGAAAGCAAAATGGCCTCTTCCGTATTTGGCGTCATTATATCTGCACCCTTGTAATAACCCACAGGCGTGGTCCTGTGCGGATCTACCATTACAGTAACTTTTGATTTTTTTGCCTCGCGGATGATTTCTTGGATGCAGGACTCGCTCAAAACGCCCTTGGCATAATCTTGAATGACTATACCCTGTGCCGTCGGCAAAAGGTCTTTGACGTTGGACAAAACTTTTTTTTGAATTTCAGGGGATAAAAATCTTCTATGTTCATAATCGATGCGTACCACATGGTGATGTTCAGACATGATACGCATCTTTCGCGTCGTTGGGCGGCTTGAATCACGAGTCAAATATTTTTCGCTTATTCCATTTTCTTTTAATAACCCACAAAGAACATCGGCCGTTTTGTCTTCACCAATTACAGATACCAACAAAGGCACACCACCTAATGTCGCAATATTTTGGGCAACAAAAGTTGCAAGGCCCAAACGCACCTCTTCACGCGCAACTTCGACCACAGGAACCGGAGCTTCGGGACTGATTCTTTTAACCGAACCATTCACATATTCGTCCAGCCCCACATCACCAACGACGATGACCTTTTGTTTGTTGATTTTTTGAAGTTCCTGCTCTAAACCCATCAATTCCCGCTCGTAAGTTCTTCTATTGATTCTAACACTTCCTCTACTTTTAAAAATCTCATTACGTCAGACTCGCCCTTTTGGCTAGTCAATTTTGGGACTAAAGTTCTTACACGCCTGCCCTTCGGCGCCCAACGCGTAGGGGATTCCGCCGTAACGGGGCTATATATACCCACAGTGGGGGTTCCGAGCGACGCCGACAAATGGACTATCCCTGTGCTTGGAGCGATAACTATTTTTGAAAATTTCAAAATATCTAGAACCTCTAAAATAGAAAGTTTCTGGTCCAACCAAACCACATTCTGCATCTTGCCCAATTGCTCGCGGATTGGATCCACCCATTTTTTGTCTTGTACCGCCCCAGTCACAACAACAGTCTGTTTTTTTGCCAATCTTCCAATCAAATCCGCATAAATGTCTGGTGACCAATTTAATGCAGACCCCCCCATACCCGGATGCACCACGCAGTAGTTATTCGCGCACAAGGAATACTTTTCAAGTAAATCCAGTCTACCTGGAGCCG
>CAUJEF010000081.1 GCA_963169515.1 Bdellovibrionota bacterium | reverse complement strand
CCGTCACGCCAAAAGTGAGTGGGTACCTTTTGATTTTATGATAAATAGATTCTAGAGAGGAAAAACCATGGCTGAAAATACAAGAGTTCGGGAAATTTTAAGTTGGTACGGTTCCGATAATCCAGGGGTACTTGCCAATTTGACACGAATTTTAAATCACGGACGCATTGGTGGGTCGGGGAAGCTTGTGATTTTGCCAGTGGATCAAGGATTCGAGCATGGCCCGGCACGAAGTTTTGCAAAGAACTCTGCGGGTTACGATCCAATTTATCACTGTGAGCTTGCCATGGAGTCCGGTTGTAACGCTTATGCTGCACCCCTTGGATTTATCGATTCAGTCGCTCGCGAGTATGCTGGGCAAATCCCCCTGATTTTAAAATTGAACAACTCAGACGTCCTGTTCTCGCCTGAAGGCCCAATTTCAGCAGTCACTGGATCTGTTGAAACTGCATTGCGACTGGGCTGCTCGGCAATTGGATTTACGATCTATCCCGGAAGCTCTCAAAGAAAGCAAATGTACGAAGAAATTGCACGAATCGCAGAACAAGCAAAGCAAGCCGGCCTTGCGGTTGTTATTTGGTCCTATCCTCGTGGCGAACAAATTTCGAAAGACGGGGAAACAGGGATTGACGTGATTGCATATGCTGCTCAAATTGCAGCCCAATTGGGGGCTCATATCGTAAAGGTAAAACCCCCAACCGCACATATTGAACAAAAAGAAGCTAAAAAAGTTTACGAAGAACAAAAAATCCCTATAGCAACATTAGAAGATCGTGTGCGCCATGTTGTGCAAAGTTGTTTCAATGGTAAGCGTATCGTGATTTTCAGCGGAGGACCTGCAAAAGGTACGGATGCTGTAATAGAAGAACTAAAAGGTCTGGCCGCAGGTGGATCATTCGGCAGCATCATGGGAAGAAACGCGTTTCAGAGGACACGTAAAGAAGCAATTGATTTGATTCATAAAGCCCAAGATATTTTTGTGGCGGCCGATTAATGTTAGAAAAAGATAATCCACTCAAAGCGGAAAAAAGAAAAAAGCTTCATGCCCTCAAAGAGAGGGGAATAAACCCATTCCCCTATGCCTACAGCCGAACTCATACAGCGGTAGAATTCCACAAGGAATTTAATAGCCTTGGTGTTCAGGAAAAATTAATAGAAAAGAATAATGTTTGCCTCGCGGGTCGGGTGTTAACACGTCGGCCGATGGGGAAAGCTGCGTTTTTTAATATCAGTGATCAATCAGGATCTGTGCAAGTGTACTTAAAAATAGAAGAACTGCCAGAAGTGGATCGCTTCAGTTACGAAAACTTAGATCTGGGTGATATTGTTGGTGTTGAAGGGTATCCATTTCGCACAAAAACAGGGGAACTGTCCCTTCACGCACAAAAATTTGTGATGCTTACAAAAACAATCGAACCACTTCCTGAAAAATTTCATGGTTTGGCTGACGTGGAATTGAAATATCGCCTTCGGCATTTGGATCTTATTATGAGCCCTGAAAGCCGTAAGATTTTTGAAACAAGATCAAAAATTATTAAAGAAGTTCGTAATTTTTTAGATGCCCGTGGCTTTCTTGAGGTTGAAACGCCAATCTTACAGCCGCTTTACGGTGGAGCCGCAGCCAAGCCTTTTACGACAAAGCACAACGCGCTGGATATGACGTTGTACATGAAAATATCTCCAGAGATCTACTTAAAGCGTTTAATCGTCGGCGGGTTTGAGAAAGTTTACGACTTAAATAAAAACTTTCGAAACGAAGGCATCGATCGATCGCATAATCCTGAATTTACGATGCTTGAGTGGTACGAAGCCTACACCGATTACAATTATCAAATGAAACAGTTCGAAGACCTCGTGTCCCATGTTGTAAAAACAGTTACGGGGTCTTTTGTCGTGAGCTATCAGGGAAAGGAAATTGATTTTAAACCACCGTGGAGGAGAGTTACTGTTTACGACGCGCTCAAAGAGCACGGTGGGTACGATGTAATCAAAATGAGTGCGGCCGAAATATTTAAGGAGTTGCAAAAACTGGGGGCAGATGTTGAAAAGCCCGAAAGCCATGGGGAAATGGTTATGATGTTGTTTGATCAGGTTGTCGAAAAGCAATTGTGGCAACCAACATTTGTGACAGATCATCCAATTGAAATTTCTCCGCTCACAAAAGTGCATAGAAAAAATAGCAAGCTTGTGGAGCGTTTTGAGCCTTACGTTGCCCAGATGGAACTGGGAAACGCGTATTCGGAGTTGAACGATCCAGAAGAACAGCTGAGCCGTCTGCAGGAACAAGATCGCAAAGTGGGTGAGCAGCATCAGCCTATAGATGAGGACTTCATACATGCCATTGACGTTGGAATGCCACCCACAGGCGGCGTGGGTTTGGGGGTGGAACGATTGGTAATGATTATCACGGACCAACCGAGTATCCGGGACATCATTCTTTTTCCGACGATGAGGAGAAACACGTAGGGCAAATGATTTTAGAAAAACATTTATTTGCTTCACTGATCCGACATAAATTAAAGAACAAGAAGATTCTTGTCGCCGTTTCCGGCGGAATGGATTCGATTGCTTTGCTGTATGCTCTTTTCCAATTGAAAGAGCATTTTAATTTGAGTCTTATTGTAGCAACAATTCACCATGGACCTTCAAAAAACAAGAAGACAAATCAATTTCGAACGAAATCTATTGCATTTGTGAGAGAGGCAGCAAAAGAACTCGGAGTGCCCCTTGTTATTAAAAAACATTATGGTAAGGCTGACTCCGAAAGCGAGATGCGAGAGGTTCGCTATGAGAACTTGCGGAATGTTTTTACCTCTGAGCAATGCGATGTGATCGCGGTAGCCCATCATAAAGATGATCTGTTGGAGTCACGATTGATTCGATTGATCCGAGGGGTTGGCGGGCAAGGCCTGCGAGCAATGTCAGAAATGGAGTCCGGAGTATATCGGCCTTTTTTGGGTTTGAGGCGTGCGGATATTGAAGATTATGTCAGTCAAAACGAATTAAAATTTCTTAATGATCCTTCAAACCAAGATAAAAAATACCTTCGAAATTGGTTGCGTTATGATTGGTTGCCACGGCTTGAAAAATACCGACCAGGATCAGCAAGTGCACTTGCAAAGTCTTTAGATAATTTAGCGGCGGACAAGGGAGATTTGGATCTTGCTGGTCTTGTGACCGAGGAAGGGATTTCCCGGTCGAGTTTAATAGGGCTTGGAAAGGGAGATAAAAGACGGGTCGTTGCTCATTATTTGAGACAAAAAAATGTAAAAAATTACACATCTTCACAAATCGATGAAATTTTAAAACGCCTTGACACCTCACAAAAAGTGCTCACATTCAGAGTCAGCGGTTTGGACTGGACGGTTGACACTCGGCACATCCGGTGTCTAACGTCCTAATTTTCTTTACCGTTTTTCTGTAAGGCGTTTTCATGTTAAATTTGTACTGTCACTTACAGCAATCGGGGCTTGAAAGGTTATCCGAAAGGAATTTATGAGATCTTCACAAAAAACTATGGCGCTGTGGGCGTTGTTAATCGTTTTAGCAATTGTTTTGTACCAGTTTTACGATCAGCGGTTGCAGGGTGCAATTCGCGACTTCAATTTTAATAAATTTATTGCTGCCGTTGAAAATAAAGAGGTTAAACCCGATTCTATCGTTATCAACAAAAATGCCGAAACTTATACGGGGCAAATAAAACCTGAGTTCAAAGACAAATACGGTGGTGAAACATTTTCTGTAACGGGCAATACGTCAGATTATTATGTAAACAAGCTTGATGAATATGGAATCAAGCCAAATTATGTGAATACAGATAATGGCTCATTTTTAAATTCTGTTTTGTTCAGCTGGATGCCGCTTCTTGTGATTTTTTTAATGTTTATGTTTTTCATGCGCCAGATTCAGGTTGGTGGTGGCAAAGCCATGAGCTTTGGCAAAAGCCGTGCGAAGCTTCTGACCGAAAACAAAAACAAAGTTACCTTTTCAGATGTCGCTGGCATTGAAGAGGCAAAAGAAGATCTTAAAGAAATTATCGATTTTTTGAAAAGTCCCAAGAAATTTGCAAAATTGGGTGGCAAAATACCAAAAGGCGTTTTGCTTGTCGGCCCTCCGGGAACGGGAAAGACCTTGTTGGCTCGTGCGGTTGCGGGGGAAGCTGGAGTTCCTTTTTTTAGTATTTCGGGTTCAGATTTTGTTGAAATGTTTGTGGGGGTTGGTGCCAGCCGAGTCCGTGATCTGTTTGAGCAAGGCAAGAAACACGCCCCATGTATTATTTTTGTAGACGAAATCGATGCGGTTGGAAGACACAGGGGTGCGGGGCTTGGCGGCGGACACGACGAACGTGAACAAACGTTGAACCAGCTTCTGGTCGAAATGGACGGCTTTGAGGGAAATGACGGTGTTATTATTGTTGCGGCAACAAACAGACCAGATGTTCTTGATCCCGCGCTATTGCGTCCGGGTCGCTTTGATCGACGCGTAATTGTTGGAAAGCCAGATTTAAATGGCCGCTTCGAAATTTTAAAAGTTCATAGCAGGAAAACTCCTCTGGCCCAAGAGGTGAACCTTGAGAAAATTGCAAAAGGCACGCCCGGATTTTCTGGTGCGGACCTTGCAAATCTTGTAAATGAGGCCGCATTGCTGGCGGCCCGTCAAAATAAGAACGTGGTTGATATGGATGATTTTGAGCACGCAAAAGACAAAGTTATGCTTGGCCCTGAACGAAAATCTATGATTATCAGCGAGCAAGATCGAAAAATTACAGCATACCACGAGGCAGGTCATACGCTGGTCGGAAAAAATCTACCAACCAACGATCCTATTCATAAAGTAACAATTATTCCCCGTGGAATGGCATTGGGAGTGACCCACACATTGCCAGAAGATGAGCAATTAAATCTTTCAACTGAAAAGGCACGAAACATGATTGCCTTTTTATTTGGTGGTCGTGCTGCGGAAGAGGTGGTCTTTAAAGAATTCACCACAGGGGCCGCAAACGATATTGAGCGTGCAACAGAAATTGCGCGTCGAATGGTTACTGAATGGGGAATGAGTGAAAAGTTGGGACCACTTAAATATGAAAGCCGTGACAACCCAGTTTTTTTAGGGATGAGCGGTGGTCGAAGCGAAAAGGAATATTCGGACGAGACAGCGCGCGAAATCGATCGTGAAATCCGTAGCCTGGTTACTTTTGGTCATTCTGAGGCTATACGAATACTGACAGAAAAACGTTCCCAGCTAGAGCTTTTGGCAACAGCATTGCTCGAGCTTGAAACCCTTGATGGAAAAGAAATTGATCTTGTGATAAGCGGAACGCCACTTGCGGAATTGGTTAAAGAACGTGAAGTACGACAAAAAGATTTAGAAGAGCAAAACAAGAAGCAAGAAGAGGCAAATCGAAAAGCAGAAGAAGAAAAAGCAGCCGCGCTCAAAAAAGCGGGCGGGGGGCCTAGCGGAATACCGGGGCCAGTTACAACGTAAGAGGTAGATTGATCTTTATTGACCGGTTCTTGGAAAATATGTCGTGGATTATTAGCCAGGTAAGAATTTGGGATCTGGTTGATATGTTTCTTGTCTGGTTGATCGTCTACAGAATACTTTTGCTGATCCGACAAACTCGTGCGATTCAAATGCTTTCTGGGCTCGGAATCTTAGCCATTACGTATGTTTCAAGCGCGTGGCTTGATCTATTCACCATCAAATGGTTGCTCGAAAAGTTTTTTGATAACTTATTTGTGATTGTTGTGGTCTTGTTTCAGAATGAAATTAGAAAAGCTCTTGCCCACATTGGTCGGAATCCGTTTTTTAGCGGGGTCTCGGTTGTTGAGGAAACTCAAATTATAGAAGAACTTGCAAAGGGTACCATGATTCTTGCACAGAAGGGCTACGGTGCCCTCATCGTAATTGAGCGTGAAATGGGCCTTGAAGATTTTATTGAAATTGGAACTCCAATGGATGCATCGGTCAGCTCAGAGTTAATGAACTCGATTTTTTTGCCAGGATCTCCAATTCATGATGGCGCAATTATTATTCGCGGTGGTCGCATACGGGCGGCGGGATGTTTCTTGCCATTGACCAAAAGTGTTCAGATTGATAAAAATCTGGGCACGCGTCACAGAGCTGCGATTGGACTGACTGAAGAAACAGATGCGCTGGTTCTTGTTGTCAGTGAGGAAAATAAAAGAATTAGCCTTGTCGAAGCGGGACATATGTCGGCCGACTTGGATCATAAGACTTTGCGAGAGATGCTCTATACAGCGTTCAATATGCAAATGGAATTTGCACTGGAACGAGGTAATGAGTGATTAAAGAATGGCTGATGGAAAATGGCAGTTATAAGATTGTGGCGTTATTAATAACGCTGATCTTATGGGTAACTGTATTGGGAAGTAAGGATCTCAATATTTACAAATCTGCAAAACTTGACATTAGATTGCCCGAGGAGCTGATCGTAGCCAATCCAATAGCAGACCAGGTTCAAATCCAAATTTCAGGCTCCAGATTATCACTTAAGAAAATCCATAAAGGGATTCCGCCGATTACTCTCAATTTAAGAGATGCAAAACCAGGCCGTACAGTTATTCCAATCCCGACAGAGGAAATTGGGTTGCCGTTTGGATCCAAAATTTTGGGAATTACACCTTCTAGCTTAGTGCTTGATATTGATCGCCTGACAGTGAAATGGCTTCCAATTCGTGTAGATTGGGTGTCAGAGGACAGGCCTGTCGAATCGGTTAGAGTGGTTAGTATTAAACCATCTGGGATTCAAGTGAAGGGAGCATCATCTGTGCTGAATCGCCTGGATGCGGTTTGGACAGAACCCATTAATATGAAGCATCTCGTGCTTGACGGAAGCCGAAAATCAGTTGAAATTCGCACGCAACTTAAAGAGTTAAACTTTGCAGGTGTGCTTCCTGTAGAGGATAAAAATGTTACAGTAACAGCGAGCACAAGGTAGGGGATATGAAAGGTCAATTATTTGGAACGGATGGTATCCGAGCAACGGCAAATAACTATCCTATGACCCCAGATACGGTTCTTCGTGTTGGACAAGCCTTGGGTTTTTTGCTTCGAAAAAATTCACGAGGGAAGGCCCAGGACAAAAAGAAAGTTGTCATTGGAAAGGATACGCGGTTATCCGGCTACATGGTGGAAATGGCATTGGCAAGCGGACTTAATTCCATGGGCGTGAATGTTCAGTTGGTTGGGCCATTGCCGACGCCGGGGATTGGGTTTTTAACCCAGAATATGCGTGCGGATGCGGGAATTGTTATTTCGGCGTCACACAACCCATATTATGACAATGGAATTAAAATTTTTGGAGCTGATGGATATAAAATTTCGCGTAATTTGGAATTGGAAATTGAACGACTGGTTTATAAAGAAGACATCAATTCTCTTTTGCCGGCATCGAGTGGAATTGGTCGATCCAAAAGGATTGACGATGCCGCCGGCAGATACATTGTTTATGTGAAAAATACCTTCCCGTTAGATTTGACTTTGGATGGGTTAAGAGTGGTTTTGGATTGTGCAAATGGCGCGGCTTACAAAGTGGGCCCAGCAATTTTAGAAGAGCTTGGGGCCGAGGTGATAGTTATTGGAAATCAACCCGATGGAACCAACGTGAATGACGAATGTGGCGCTCTGTTCCCAGAGAGAATGGCGCAAACCGTAACAAAGTTCCGTGCCGACGTTGGAATCAGCCTTGATGGAGATGCAGATCGGGTTGTTATGGTGGATCACAAGGGTCATTTGGTGAATGGCGATCGCATTTTAGCAATCTGTGCCCTTGAGATGAAAAAACAAGGGACGCTTAAGGGAAATACAATTGTTACGACCCATATGTCGAATTACGGCCTTGATCGGGTCATGGCGCAAAACGGAGTCAAAATTGTAAAAACAAATGTTGGCGATAAATATGTCGTCGATGAGTTAAGGCAACATGGTTTGTCCTTAGGTGGTGAGTCTTCCGGTCATATTATCTTTTTGGATCATTCGACAACGGGTGACGGTTTGATTGCGGCTCTTAAGGTTTTGTCTGTGATGAAGCGCCAAAACACGCCTTTGAATACTTTAAATCAAGTTATGGAAGAAGTGCCTCAGGTGCTTCGAAACGTCAAAGTGCGTATTAGAAAACCTCTTGAGGAGATTTCTGGATACGATGTTCTTTATAAGCAAATTGAAAAGGACCTTCAGGGTAAGGGGCGCTTATTTGTCAGGTATTCGGGCACAGAGCCGCTGCTGCGTATTTTAGTAGAAGGTCCAGACTCAAAACAGATTAGTGAATATGCTGACCAGCTTGCACAATTGCTGCAAAAAGAATTATCTTAAGCGGCTATGATATTAGCTTGTGATATTTGTTTATGAAAACAAAAATTAGGCTCGGGGTTAATCTTGATCATGTGGTAACATTACGCCAAGTTCGCGGCGGTACGACTCCATATCCAGATCTTGCTTATTATCTGAGGCAGGCTGAAAAAGCTGGTGCAGATCAAATTACACTTCACTTGCGTGAGGATCGCCGACACATACAGGATCATGATCTTGCTCTGGTTGTGAAGAGAGCTCGGGTGCCTGTAAATCTTGAAATGGCTGTGACTTCGGAAATGACAAAGATCGCTCTCAAATACAAACCGTACATTGTTTGTTTGGTGCCAGAGAAAAGAGCGGAGCTAACCACTGAAGGCGGCCTCAATGTTAGAGGGATGAAGCAGAAAATTCAAAAGCTTGTTCGCGCAGTTTCAAGAAAAAATATCCGTGTTTCCACATTTATTGAAGCAAACCTAGATCAAGTCAAAGCCTCGTTCGAGGTGGGCGCAGATGCAGTTGAATTCCACACGGGCAAATGGGTTCATCTCAAGGGCAATGCGAAAGAGAGGGAGTGGGATCGGCTAAGAAGGGCTGCCGTTTTAGCCCATCATCTTGGCTTGAAAGTACACGCCGGACATGGTCTGGATTACAAAACCACGAAGGAAATAAAACATCTACCGTACTTGGAAGAGGTTAACATAGGACACTTCCTCATTTGTGAGGGGCTTGATCGTGGGCTTAAAATAGCCATAAAAAAGATGAAGCGAATATTATGAAACTTGCCTTCTCCCAAGAAATGCAAAGCGTGGATAGATTGGCGACAGCACAGTTCAATCTGACCCCAGAAGTATTGATGGAGACGGCGGGGCAGGCTGCTGCAGAATGTATTCATGAAAAGTTTCCATCAGAGCTAAGCAAGGGAAAGATTCTAGTTTTGGTTGGACCTGGTAATAACGGTGCTGATTCTTTGGTTGTTGCGCGCCACCTGCATGTTCTCGGTTACACCAATATTGATATGTTTTTTGCGGTTGGCGAATCTGCGAACAGGCTTTTCCAACTTCAATTAGAGCGTGTTCGTGCTTTAAATATTCCCTTCGTTGACCGACTTGAAGATAAATACGCGGTTGTTATTGATGGAATTTTTGGGATTGGACTGAATAAGCCTGTCGAGGGTGGTCTTAAAACCATAATTGATACTGTAAATTCTTGGGAAAGTTTTCGTTACTCTTTGGATGTTCCGTCTGGTTTGAATGTGGATACGGGTCATCCTATGGGGACTGCAATTCGCGCAAATGTCACGATTACGTTTGGATTGGGCAAGCCAGGCTTTTATATTCAAGAGGGTCCCAGTTACACTGGACAATTGATAATAAAAAACATTGGATTTCCAAAAAATCTATTGGATCGAACTGCGCAATCCGTATTCCTATTTGAAAGGAAAGACGCAAGAGAAATGCTTCGACCTGAATCAACGACTGCGAACAAATCTCAAAGGGGAAAGCTGCTTGTTATTGCGGGCAGTGAAAATTACTGGGGTGCGGGGCTTTTGTGTTGTAAGGCAGCTTTGCGTGTGGGGGCGGGCTATGTATATTGGGCCAGTTATCAAAACCCGCTTTCGTATTTGCCAGAACAGCCAGAGTTGATTGTAAAATCCTTGGACCATATTCAAACATTTTCAACATTTGACGCTATTGTTGTTGGCCCTGGTTTAGGCGTTGACGAAGCAACTTATAAGCTTCTCGCTCGTATAGATAACGACAATGTTATTGTGGATGCTGATGCGTTAACAAGCTTGGCTCAATTTGGGGTACGGCAGCTTAATCCAAACTGGCTAATCACCCCACATTCGGGTGAATTGTCACGATTGATTGGGGTAACCGCGGCTGAGATAGAGTCCGATCGCTTTAAAGCAATCGAAAAAGCGAAAAATATGCTGGGATGTAATGTTTTGTTAAAAGGTTTCCGCACAATAGTAGGCGGTGAAAAATTTTGGATCATCGGGACCGGCAATAAGGCTTTGGCCAAGGCTGGATCTGGCGATGTTTTGGCGGGGATCATCGGCGGCGTGGCCTGTCAGAAGAGACCGGTGGCAGAAGCCGCGTTATTGGGTGCGTACATACATGGGCTCATTGCGGACAATTGGGTCAATGAGGGCAAGAGTGATAGAAGTATGACACCATCTGACCTGGTAAATGATCTTCCCCGTGCATTGAAATGGATTGAAACTGAGTGATGACAGAGATTCGAAGTTTAGAAGAGTTGCGATTTTTTTTAAAAGAACAAATTGTTCCGGTTCTCAGTAAGCAGACCGTAGTTCTTATTTCAGGAGAATTGGGCGTCGGCAAGACCCAATCTGTAAAATTTCTGATAGAGCTACTGGGTGGGACTGGCGCCGTATCTCCAACATTTTCTGTGATCAACTCTTATGAGACTAAAATTGCCGAGGTATTCCATGTTGATCTTTACAGGGTCAAAGACGAAGAGGATCTTGAGTCCACAGGCTTTTGGGATCTGTTTCGAGATGAAAATATTGTCATGATCGAATGGGCTGAAAAATTGTCTTATCTGAGTTTTCCAAAATCATGGAAAGTTGTTTCGATCCAAATCGACCGAAAAGGTGAGGTTAGATTCTTTAAAACTGGCTCATCCGCCAACAGGCTCTGACTTTGTGACGCGATTATTCGTCTCCATGAGAATGCCGAGGCTCAGGTTGGCTTCGGACTATGGTAGGTCCTCCTTGGAGATAGGGGGAGATATGAAACGTAGGAAAGCTCAACCGCTTTGTTATGTTAATTATCGGAAGGTTCTCCATAAACTTAACGGCCTTTGGAGCGTTGTACGTTGGTTCGTTTTCTTTGGGAAGTTGGTTTATTTTCTTTATCAAATACTGAGGTGGGCCCAAATAGGGCCCATGTAGATCTGTTTGATAGTGATAAAGAGCTTAAGTTACAGCAGGTTACCCGCTGAGTCTAACATATCACTTATAAGCTCATGGCACAAAACTTGGATAAAATGAGTCGATTACAGCCATCGGAGCTTTAGATTGAAAATATTATTTAGTCTTTTATTAATTCTGTCTGCTCAAGCCGCGATGGCTGCGGATGTATTAGCTCCGAAAAATAAATTAGGGCTGCAGGTTCCGCCATTTAAATACGCTGGAAAGAAACCTCGTTTTATTGTCTTTTTGATTCATGGGATTGCAGGGGATGCGACAACATTTCCTAATTTAGACAAAGCAATTGAGCTTTATCTAAATAGAATTAGGCCAGAGTATAATAATGAAGTTGTCCTTGTGACTTACGACACAGGCGGGAAGGGGCCAGTTCCTGTACGTGACAAAGATGGAAAGGTCCGCATTCATAAAAAGACAGGGAGAATTGTCACAACCTTGCAGGATAAAACAAGCTACAGATTTGCGGCTGAGTTCGGAGCTGAGGTAAATCGATATTTCATCGCAGGTACACCCATTCGTGAAGGCGACAAAATATCTATTATCATGCACTCTCAAGGTGGTCTGGTGGGTTCGCAGTGGATATTTAATGCTTTTCTGCAGACCATAATTCCGCGCAAATTTGGTGTCCCAGACTTTTTTCCTCAATATGTAAAACATCTAGATGCAGCTATTACCTTGGGCACCCCGTTTTGGGGGACCAAACAGGCAGTATGGGTTGAGGGCATCAAAGATCGCATAATTTCGGATGTAAAAGTAAACGCAGCTGAATTGCATGATTTGATGTTTACATGCACTAAGGTTTTAGATTTCAGAAGAGGTGCAATTCGAATCAATGAAGCCAATGAATCCCATGGGCTCGACAGAGATATTTTTAAATATATTCGAGAAAATGTGCGAATTCTAAATATTGGAGGTTTTATCCCAATAGAAAAGATTACTCGTGGGGCAAGTATATTGCGTGAACGCCAAAATCAAATGAGATCCACCGTCGGAATTG
>CAUJEF010000080.1 GCA_963169515.1 Bdellovibrionota bacterium | reverse complement strand
ATCCACTGGCAAGGGGTTCCATAACACTGTGGACTGTTTTTTTAAATGATCCACCTACAAAAGCCATCTGTCCCCATGAATAAAGATCAGCTAAAATTCCCATTTGATCGATAATCAATACACTTTCTGCGGGCCACGCATCGGTTTCACTATACAGCACATAGGACCAATCAAGTGCATGTAAGCGATATTTGATTTGTTCCAAATGCTCGGCCGTTGGTTCGTGTGGGGCAAGGATTAATCGAACAGACCTTTTCAAGGGACAGAGCGCTGGCAATATGATGGCTTCATCTTCATCCCAGGTAGATCCGGCTACAAAAATGCGTTCCGGATGTTTTTCTGTCTTAAAACCAATTCGCTCAATGAAACTGGCCTGCTTAAAATAGGGGTTCAGTTCACGGCGAACATTTTTAGGGTTTTTGATTCTCTCTTGAACCTGGTCAAACCGCGTATCCCCGGTGACTTTTAAATTAAGGGGGTCAACGATTAAAGAAAAATTTTCCTTATCCTTTTCGGAAACGCAATAGACAGCTGAAATATAAGAATAAACCCAGTGAAATATTTTTTTGAAAAATTTATTCCTGATTTTAATACTATTCGAAGACAGGGTTGCCGAAAACAGCAATGTTAAAATGCCTTTTGTGTAGCATTGATGAAGCATTTCAGGCCACAGGTCAGTTCTTGAGATCAACAAACATCGTGGACGATGGTGAAGTAAAAAATCGCGAATATTATGCCATGTGTCCCATGGAAGCGGGCAGGCCATGTCGACGCCTTTAAAATTTTTGATGCTGTCCGCATAGGTTGGTGAAAAATAGGTCACAAGAATTTGCTGTTCAGGCATGACCTCTTTCAGGTGCTTGATCACAGGTTTGATATATTCAAATTCTCCACTGGAACAGTGAAGCCATACCGGTTGCGAGTGTTTTGGAAAATTGAGCCAAGGATAAACGCCGTTTACTTTTTGACGAATTTCAAATCCCTTTTTTATTTTTTTATTGAAAAATTTAGAAATAAAAAAAACAACCCACAAAAGAGGGAACGCAATCACGCGATAAAATGCGATCCACTGGGCGTTACGCATTTAGAAGCTCCTGAACTGCAATAACAGCTCGTTCTGGGGAAATATCTCGCAAACATTTCTTATAGGTTGCATTTCGGCAACGGCCGCGACCGTCTTTTGAACACGGCTTACACGGCAGACTAACTTCTAGGACTTTCGCTCGGGAACTTGCCGGGTAGCCAAAAGCCGTCGGACCGATGAGCGAAATTAATGGGATCCCCAATTGGTCTGCAACGTGCATTAGGCCCGTGTCATTTGCTATGAGAAGTTTCGCCTTTTCGACGACAGAACAACTTTCTATCAGGGTCAAGCGGCCGGCTAAATTGACAATCCGTTTTTCTTCGCCTTTTAGGACAAGTTCTGAACAAAAGCTGTCTTCAGGGCCGCCGAGAATGACAAAGTTTTCCGAGGTTAATTCAATCAGCTTCTTCCAATAATTCACGGGCCATCGCTTGAGTTCCCACGCGGCCGACGGTGAAAGTGCGACATACGATGAGAAGGGAATCAGGTTTTTGATCTTTTCAAATGTTTCAGGCTTAATGAAAAACTGTGGCGGCGGCGGAATATGCGGGATTACACCCCAGCTAAGAAGAGGCTCCAAAAAAGATTTTTGGGCGACAAACGGTTTTGGCAGAAGATTTTTTCTAAAAACGAACAGCAAGATTCTTTTGATTCGATCTTTTGAACGTCGAATGAAGTAATTGGGTTTTATAAAAAAACAAATTAGACGTGAGCGAATGTTGTTATGGGCATCATAAACGTGGGTAAATTGGGCTTGCTTTAGTTGCTGAATTAATGCCCACAGACCTTTGAGTCCGGTTTTTCGGTCATAGTCCCAAACTTTATTTATATGGGGGTGATCTTGCAAAAGGGGTTTGAAGTCTGAGCGAATGGCCCAGTGGATTTCAGCTTCAGGGAATGCGTGCAAAAATGCTTTAGGTACCCCCAGGCATTGGACAATATCTCCAAAGCTGGAAAATCGAATAATGAGAAACCGCTGTTTCATTTGTTAAAGGTAGCTATTTTTGAGTTATTAATAAAGAGATTTTAAAGGAATGCGTAGGCAGAAAATGCGAACCACAATACAGCCGCGAGGATGCCATTTAGGCGGCGCTCAAAACTCACCATGATAATTGCCGATAAGAGGGATGCACATATAAACATCATAAATTCGTCCTAAGTAAATAGAAGAGCAAGGCAGAAGCCATGGGTGATTAGGTATTTAATGAGGTTTGAGTTAAGAAAAGGTTTCTTTTGTAATTTAATCGATTATTTGATAGATAAAGAGTATACAAAACAGCCCAAAACCGTCGCTTTTTGGTCTTGCTTTCAGCTTTAAAAAGCGGTGTGGTTTCGGTCGCTTACATCGGATAGCTAAGAATGGGTTTTAATTACAAAGATTCCGGCGTAGACATCGAGACTGGTGATCGTTTGGTTGACTGGCTCTCAGAATCTGCTCCCCAAAAAATTCCGCATCAAGATCGGCTGGTTGAAGGCATCGGGGGGTTTGCATCGCTATTTCGAGGCGACTTTCCCGAGATGAAAAGACCACTTCTGGTTTCATCAACAGACGGCGTGGGGACAAAGCTAAAAATTGCCATCGATTTTGAAAGTTATGAGTCCGTAGCTCAAGACTTGGTCGCGATGTGCGTGAACGATTTGATCACAACGGGCGCAAGACCGCTTTTTTTCTTGGATTACTATGCGACAGGAAAGTTGGATTTGGCCGCTGCAAAGCAGTTTTTGACTGGTGTTCGAAAATCCTGTGCCGAGGCCCAATGTGCCCTTGTCGGTGGCGAGACCGCAGAAATGCCGGGGATGTACCACGGCAAAGACTTCGACTGTGCCGGTTTTGCTGTGGGTGTTGTTGATCAAGAGAAAATGCTGGGAAAGCACAAAGTGAAAATTGGCGATATTGCCATCGGAATTTCGAGTAGTGGATTTCATTCCAACGGTTATTCCTTGATCCGAAAGGTATTTGAAAAAGATATGGAAGATTGGGCGAAAAGGCTTCTGACACCGACCCATATTTATGTAAATTTAATACTTTCCATGGATCATTCAAAAATTAAAAGTGTGGCTCACATTACCGGAGGAGGAGTCGAAAACATCCCGCGGGTTTTGCCGGACGATGTGACTTTAAAGTTAGAAAAATGGGAATGGCCTGAAGAATTTAAAGAAGTGCAAAGACGCACAGGAATGTCCTATGCAGAGATGCTGACGACACTAAACTGTGGGATTGGGCTGGTCGTCATTGTTGCGCCGGATTTTGCAAAAACGGTTATCAATCAAGCACATCAGTTAGGTTATCGAACGTATCCATTGGGTACAATTGAAAAAGGATCACAAAAAATTGTCTACGATTACTGACACGCTGAGATCAAATTGGGCGGTCATGATATCCGGCACAGGATCAAACCTAAGTGCCTTGTTAGATCTCGATCCGGTTTTAAGCGTGGGACTTGTTATAAGCGATAAGAAAAACGCCTATGGTCTAAGTCGCGCACGTCGTCGCGGAATCCCCACTTACCATTTTGAAAATAATGATTGGGATGACTTGCAAAATCAACTGAAACGGTATCTGATAGATTATATTTTTTTAGCGGGATTTATGAAAATTTGTCCTGAAAATTTTCTGAAAAATTGGTCTGGCCGGATTTTTAATGTTCATCCTAGCCTGTTGCCAACCTATCCAGGGTTAAAAAGCATCGAACGTTCTTTTAACGACAAGGCGCCAATGGGTGTAACCATTCACGAAGTCACTCCTGCCGTCGATAAGGGACTGATATTGTTGCAGCGAAAGATAGTTTCGACAGATACTTTAGAATCAAGTGAATTCCAAATCCACATCAGTGAGCATCGTGTTGTGAGAAGGGTGTTTGAATGTTACAAAAAATAACCTTGGTGTCTGCTTATGGGCGAGCGCATTGGTTAGCTAAAGAATTGGCCACGCATGGTTATAAGGTCTCATTGATTGACGTAACAGAAAAGCTGGGGATTCGTTCGCCAGAACTTTGGGAAAATCCGTTCGGTGTCTTTCATTCACAAAGAATCAATAACTCTCAGAAAGCGTGGTTGTCCGATTCAACGATGGTCGATTTAAAAAAAGGCTTCACACTTTTGCTTCCGACAGGACCCGTTG
>CAUJEF010000079.1 GCA_963169515.1 Bdellovibrionota bacterium | reverse complement strand
TTATTAATGGACGAAATTGAAAAGGCCCACCCCGATTTAATCAACATTTTATTACAAGTCATGGATAGCGGTCGTTTGACGGATTCAAACGGAAAAACCGCAGACTTCAGAAATGTGATCTTAATCATGACAACAAACAGTGGTGCCCGTGAATTATCAAAAAACCAAATTGGATTGCATAAAGACACTTTGAATTCTTACTCGTTGGATGCAATCAAATCTCAGTTCAGCCCTGAGTTTTTAAACCGTTTAGACAGCATTATTCAATTTTCACACCTCACAGATGATGTAATCTATCGCATTGTCGAAAAATTCATTATTGAACTTCAGGAGAAATTAAAAAAGAAAAAGGTCGATTTGAATGTGACCCAAGAGGCGAAAAAATGGCTTATGGAAAAGGGTTATGATAAGGCCTATGGCGCCCGTCCGATGGCACGCGCCATACAAGAACACATTAAAAAACCGCTTGTGGATGAAGTTCTTTTCGGAAAACTAGAGGCTGGCGGCGAAATCACTGTGGACCTTAAAGATAACAAGCTCGAATTTGAGTTCAATTAATGCTCTTTTGATCGCATTTGACATTCCAAAAGGAATACCCATAATATCATCAACGACAACGATTAAGCCCGATTGCTTAGCAGATGTACTTCATGGGCAATTGAGGCAAAAGGGAGTTAAAAAAAATGGCAGTTGGTAAACGTATATTTTTGTTTCTCGCAGTAAACATTCTTGTTATCGCCACTCTTTCTATTACGCTGAGCCTACTTGGCGTTAAACCTTACTTAACAGCACGGGGCATTGATTACGAAGCACTGCTTGTGTTTTGTTTAATTTGGGGTATGGGCGGCGCTTTCATATCGCTTTCACTTTCTCGTATTATTGCAAAATGGATGATGGGCGTAAAAGTTATTGATCCGAGGGCAAATCAGGGTGGCGAAGCACAACTTCTGCAGCTTGTTTACAGTCTTGCAAAACGTGCGGGCCTGACCACAATGCCTGAGGTTGGAATCTACGATAGCCCCGAAGTAAATGCATTTGCGACGGGTCCGACGAAAAGTCGATCACTTGTTGCCGTTTCATCTGGCTTACTGCATAGAATGAATCAAGAGCAAATTGAAGGTGTGTTGGGTCACGAAATTGCCCACATCGCAAACGGCGATATGGTCACAATGACCTTAATCCAGGGTGTACTGAACGCGTTTGTCATGTTCATATCTCGAGTGGTTGCGTTCGCCGTCAGTCAAAGCGTAAAAGAAGAAGCACGACGTGCCGTACACTTTGGAGTTGTTCTTGTAATGGATATCCTGTTGAGCTTGTTGGCATCCTTTGTTGTTGCATACTACTCACGTCGTCGGGAATTTCGCGCAGACGCGGGCGGCGGTCGAATTGCCGGGCGCGAGCGAATGATTTCTGCTCTGAAGGCATTGAAAACGACGACTCAATTGGTGGATACCGGACACGCCTCATTAGCTACATTGAAAATATCAAGTAAACCGTCGGGTTTACTGGCACTTTTGTCCTCGCACCCCCCGTTGGATGAACGAATTCAACGTCTGGAGCGAGGGATCGATCAGTAACGGTCAGATCAAACAATCGTGTTGTTTTTCCAAAAGGGCGCTTATTTCGCGCCCTTTTTTATGATACGCTTTAAACCCAATGGAAACTCTATCGCTCTTAATTCATTCTCGAAATATCTATTCAAAGGGCAAGTTCATAGAGGGTTCAATTGGCGTTCGTGACGACAAAATCGTCTACTTGGGGCCGCGAAAGAATTTTTCGACAATTGAAACTCTCGACGCCAGTCATCTGCACATTATTCCTGGGCCCATCGATTCCCAAGTACATTTCCGAGAACCAGGGGCCGAGTACAAAGAAGATTTGCAAACAGGCTCCAAAGCAGCCCTTCGTGGGGGAATCACCGGCGTTTTTGAAATGCCCAATACAAACCCGCCAACAACAACCGCAGAAGCTCTAACTCAAAAACTAAAATTAGCAGAAAAGCGGATGTGGGTTGATTACGCTTTTTATGTCGGCGGTACTTCAGAAAATTTTAAAGAAGTAAAGAATATCGAACTTCGGGATGGTTGCCCTGGAATAAAAATTTTTGTGGGCAGCTCAACGGGCACGCTGCTTCTCACAAATCCCTTGCATATTGAACACATTCTAAGGACAACCCATCGCACAGTCGCATTTCACAGCGAAGACGAAGATCGTCTGAAAGAGAGAAAAAAAATTGCAATAGACTCTAAGGATCCGATCTCTCATCCCGTTTGGCGTGATGAAATTGTAGCCCTGACCTCGACAAAAAAACTTGTCGAACTTGCAAAAAAAACAAATCGCCGCATTCACATACTACACGTTTCCTCAGAAGAGGAAGTTGAATACTTGAAAGATAAAAAAAATTTAGTCACTGTGGAAACAACCCCCCAGTTTTTAACTTTATGGGCACCTGACTGTTATAAAGAACACGGAACCCTTGTCCAAATGAACCCGCCTATCCGAGAAAAGCGCCACTATGATGCTCTTTGGAGGGGAATCCAAAACGGTACAGTAGACGTATTGGGCTCAGACCATGCCCCACACACACTTATTGAAAAGACAAAGCCCTATCCAGACAGTCCTTCAGGTATGCCCGGGGTGCAGACCCTGCTTCCTCTCATGTTGGATCACGTAAACCAGGGACGGCTGAGCCTTGAAAAACTAGTGGAGCTTGTTAGTGTGAATCCGATACTGAAATTTCAAATCAAAAATAGGGCCTTTATAACCGAAGGCGCAGACGCAACCTTGACATTTATAGATCTAAAGGAAAAAAGAAAGATTGAAGAAAAATGGCTTTTGAGCCGTGCGGGCTGGAGCCCTTTTACTGGGAAAGTAATAACAGGATGGCCCAAGGGAGTCTTGCTTCACGGGAACCTTGCGATGTTTGAAGATGAGGTTTTAGATTTTCCCAATGGCCGACCACTGGGGTTTTAAATGGAATTGGTATTTCGAAGAAAATGGGAAGCCGCCCACAGGTTTATTGAAAACGGCGAAACCCTTTGTGCACAGCCACACGGTCACACGTGGCATGCGGAAGTGACAGTATCGCTTCCACAGAACTATAAAATTAATCTATCTTCAAACGTGCACACTCCCTTTTGGGTCTTGAAATCAAAGTGGCATGAATGGATCGATAATCATGTGGATCACAGTTTCAAATTTAACTCAAAGGACCCACTTCTTGCATTTATGATCAACGAAAATCCTAAGGGGCGACACCTGGTCGTCCAAGGCGACCCGACGACTGAAATGATTGCCCTGTGCTTTAAAGCGAAGTATCAGGCCTTCCTAAATGAATTGAACTTGGGCGTGATGTGTTCAAAAATTACAATTGAGGAGACGCCAACAAATGCGGTCACGTTTTCTGGCGATCCTTTATTGCATCTTCCACCGCAGAAACAATACTGGTGGAACCGTTCAGACATGACAATCAACGATCTAAACAATTAAAATCTGAGGTTTCCATGTATAAATTTTTATTCGTCATTGCTTTTTTATCCTATGGCTGTGCAACATCTCCAACAGGACGTAAGCAGTTTATCGCGTTACCCGAAAATCAAATGGCATCTATGGGATCCCAAGCCTTCGAAGATCAAAAGAAAAAGCAACCCATTGAATCTGACTTGAGAACAAACAATTATGTCCGCTGCGTGGTTAACCCATTACTTCAAGTCGCAGGAACAGTTGATGGAGTTAAGAACTGGGAAATTGTTGTTTTTCGAGATAACAATGTAAATGCATTCGCGCTTCCCGGGGGACATATTGGTGTCTACACAGGTATGTTTAAAGCCGCACAGACTGCTGATCAACTTGCCGCAGTCATAGGACATGAAATTGGTCATGTGATTTCAAAACATTCTAATGAGCGAGTTTCGGAAGCCTTTCTTATTTCCGGCGGTTTGCAAATCCTGGACGCCGCTACCAAAAAGGGAAATAAAAATCACTCTCTTCTTATGGCGGCGCTGGGAGTGGGCGCGCAGTATGGAATTATCCTCCCACATAGCAGAACACAAGAATCCGAGGCTGACATAATTGGCCTTGATCTTATGGCACACGCTGGGTTCGACCCTCGGGAAAGTATTTTGCTGTGGCAGAATATGTCGAAGTTTGCTGGCGGCTCGCCGCCAGAATTTATGTCCACCCATCCTTCGCACGGAACCCGCATCAACGATTTAAATAAAAAAATGTCAAGCGCACTTGAAAAATATGAGGTCAGAAAAAGCCAAGGCGCATTACCACAGTGCAAGCTTTAGGTTGACCTTCGGTGCTCACTGACACCTTTCCAGACGTAGCCGTAGTATCCTGTCACAGCGGCAATTCCGATATGTAACCACACATCATGTCCAAAAAGTGGAATCAGACCAAATACAGTATTTAAGCCAGGAACAATTCCAATTACCGCTATGATCATGTATAGCACGGAACTTACTTTGCAAAAATCTCGAGAGAAATACGTATCGCGAGCTGCAACTACCGCCCAAATTCCAAATCCCAAATGGATCAAATTGTGCAAGATGTTTACCGGGAATAATCCAAAAAGGCGACCGTAAGAGACGTTCAACGTCATGCTTGGATCCGTGATCAGCGGTGCATGAGTAATTCCTGGAATGAAACCTAGGATCCCAAAAGCAGAGAAGGCCACCCCAATTCCAAATGTAAATGTTCGTATGTTAAGGTTCATATTTCCGCCTTTTTCAGATTAATTCTTCAGATTAAAAAAGTGCAAATCACGGACCAAATTAGAAAGGAAATATCAGAGGCAAAAAACCTCATAATGTGGAAATGTTCCCGTTCAACAGCAGCATCGCAAATAGTATTGCGGCATAAGAGTTGCACTTATTTTGTGTAGCATTTTTTTACCTATACCGATAACAGGAGGATAGATATGCCAAGCCGATCTCATCAACAACGGTCCTCAAGAGATGGTACTTCACGCCGTGGATTTGCTTCAATGGATCCCGAGGAACAACGTAAAATAGCCAGCCGTGGAGGCCGCGCTAAGCATAGAGGACCAAGAGGATTTGCTGCAATGGACCCTGAGGAGCAACGCGAAATCGCCAGCCGTGGGGGCCGCGCAAGTCACGGCGGGCGTGGCAGGGACTATTACGATGAAAGCAGATACAGTCGACCAACGCGAAGTTCAAGTCGAATGCGACGAAGTTCAAGCCGCTACAGTGACTACGGCGGTGACTACGGAAGTGCTTCTTCAAGCAGATACAGAACGCAATCAACTGGGAACATATACTATGACGATTACGACGCCGAATATGGCCGCGGCAGTTCATGGAAGCGAAGCGGGAGACCTGCAAGTAGGAAGACACGAAGCGCAAGCGGCCAAGGTAGCTCACGTAGATCTAGGCGATCTATAGGCCGATCTATGGTAAGCAGTCGAAGCACTCGATCTGGCAGGCGCACACCTTCATCGCGGCGGTAATAGGTAAAAGCTAATGGAATGAACCCGTCCTTTTGTTTAACCGCTTTGTCGGTTAAACAAAAGGACGGGTTCATTCCATTAGCTTTTAGGCTTACTAGGTCTTGACATAGTGTGCCCTATATGGCACACTGTCTGAGTGAAGATTAAGCAGCGTCAGGTCGATTACTATACAGCACCATCAGGTAAGCAGCCCGCAAGAGACTGGCTTATGTCCATTAAGGACAAGCTAACCCAAGCAATTCTTTTTAAGCGTATTCGTCAAGCTGGCTTGGGACAGTTTGGTAATACCCGCAGCGTTGGTGGCGGTGTTTTTGAATTGAAGATTAACTATGGCGCCGGCTATCGCATTTATTATGGCGTCCACCAAGATAAACTGATTTTAATTTTAATGGGTGGCGATAAGGGAAGTCAGAAAACGGATATTAAAAAAGCACAAGCCTACTGGCTAGTGTGGAAGGAAGACAATACATGAAAAAGCAAGCTTCATTCGGATCAGATTTGATGGCGAAACTTCGCGATCCCGAGTTCGCATCGGCTTATATTACTTCTGCAATTATTGATAATGATCTTTCGTTTCTGCCCGTTGCTCTTGGTGATGTCGCCAAAGCTCACGGCATTTCAAAATTGGCTGATGAAACTGGGATCAATCGTAGAACACTGTATAAGGTTTTTGATAAAGATGGGAACCCAAGCTTCGAAATAGTTACGCAGATTGCGGAAAGCTTAGGCTTAGAGCTCCAAGTAAAGCCTAAGAAATATAAAAGAAAAAAGGCATCTTAATTTTTTTTAATAAGTTAGATGCCTTCGATCCTTTCTTTACCAATATACAAGTGGACCAGTTTTTATCTCTTAAGCTTAAGTTCAGTGATAATAGGCAGATGATCCGATTGGTAGCGAAGCGAATTATCAAAAATTCGATCCCCATTAATGACTTCAAAATGGCGCGAATAAATTTTATCAAAAGAAAATAGCGGGAAAACGCTTGGAAATGTGGGGACCAAAAACCCTTTTGTAGCGTGAAGCGCGTCTTCAAGATCTAAATGCTGCTTAAAGTGACCGTACAATCGGTTATTCCAATCATTAAAATCGCCTGCAAGGATAAGTGGATCGCTACGCGGACATATTGATGAAACGACCTTATCGATTTTAACAACTTGTCGCATCCGACCAGATTCGGTCAAATCCAAATGGGTACAAAAAAGATTGATGGGCATATCGAGGAAATGAATTCGGGCATACAAAATTCCTCTACTTTCATAGGCGCTCGTCGAAATATTAAAGTTTTTTGTTTCCTCAATCGGAAAGCGAGACAAAATAGCATTGCCATAGTGATAATCCCCGCTCACAGCATTTTTTCCATAAGAATGGTGTGGCCAAAGATGATCGGCTAATTTTTCAAGAAGCTCCTCTGTCTCTGGCTCTCTGAAAAATTCTTGCAAAAAAACAAGGTCGGGTTGTATGCGAGTCAATAGACCCTCTAGGATATGCCATGATTTTCGCCGAGAAAAAAAGGCTCGCCCTTTGTGTATGTTGTAGCTCAGAACTTTCAGATGCGCTCCCTAAAACGAATCTTTAAAAAACGACAAAATTGAAGCGATAATCTTTTTCCAAAATGCGATTTTTGTTGGAACAAGAATCCGCTTTGAATTTCTAAAGTCTATGTAAAACTGCGTTTCAAAAGTTGATGTGTCTGCCTCGTCGAGCACAACATTAAGCTCAATGTCCTTAAAAAAACTGCGATGGTTTAAATTTCCTGATCCGACCATTGAGATGTTGTCGATCAACGTACCCTTTGCGTGTAAAATACGTGGCTGATACTCAAAAAGTTTTATCCCATTATTTATTAATTCCAAGTAATGGCGTTGTGCCAACCATTTTGAAACGGGAACATCCGTAAGCATGGGCAATACAATTCGAACGTCAATACCTCGAGCCGCAGCTTTTATGAGCAAGTTTAGCAGGCCTCTGGGTGGATTAAAATAGGGAGTCATTAGCCAAATTCGATTTTTTGCATTTGAAATTAGAGAGTAAAAATAAGCACGATAGTTTTTGCGCATCACGGAATACTGTGTTGTAAACATCAGCTTATTTTCTTGCATTAAATTCACCACACTTAGCTTTTCATTTATCTTTTGATTGAAAAAGTTTTCTGACTTTTTCCAAACATCAAAATGCAGTTCACATATTTGGTTAACAAGAACACCCGTAATCCGAAGACCATTTTCACGCCATTTTACTGCTTCACTCATAACATTAGAACTTCCCATATAACAAATTTGGCCATCGATTATGACTAGTTTTCTGTGGTTTCGTCGATTTACCAACCCCCATATATTTAAAACTTTTTGAGGAAGGTTTATGAACGCACTTAGCTTGGGAACAGGATTGAAAACCCTAATGGTCACGCCATGTTTCACAAGATTTCCCTTCCCGCTTTGAATCCAATCGTATGAACCAATTCCGTCGACAAGTATCCGCACACGAACGCCACGGTGGCGCGCTTCAATGAGACGCCGCTCGAGAACTTGAGCAAATGAATCTGCTGCCCAAATGTACATTTCGATATCAATGCTAGAAACACAACGGTCAATGTCATGAAGCATATCTGCTGTAAAAGCTTTGGAATCAAAATACAGTTTTCTGGCCACACCTTTTGTATGTACGCGAGTAGCTCCTACATTTTTAATTTCTATGCTGTCCATTGATTCCTATTTTTATGTCACTAAAATTTGCAACGGATATGCCGTACAACTTTGGGGCAAATTTCCGCGTTTTTTATTTAACGTAGAATTCTGTGGCGGATTTTGTACGCTGGAGAAGCATACGCGGGATGTTCTCAGAATTTTTGAAAAGCATTTTGATTTGGCTTTTGTAAAATTTTATTAACTTCACTTTGTTCTTTAACGAATAATTAAGCTTAATCGCTCTCTTTGGAACTGGAACCTTATGCAAAGCTAAATATGGGAAATCTTCGTAGCCCAATTTTTTAATCCCTTTTAGTTTCTTTGCCGCTAATTTACACAAAACATGATCCACATGCCCACCTATACCCAGGGGGTAAAGCAATAAATCTGATTTTCTAATTTTTTTTCTCAAGATTTGAACGAGCCTAGCCAGCGTATCCGCATCCCGCTTGGGAACGGATTTGTAACCAAACAATTGCTTTGGGTAAAGCAGTTTTTTATTAGTTCCCCTTCTATAAACACCGTCTATGAATCCCAGGGATTTCAGCGAAATGCCCAGCGAGCTCAGCGCTCTTTTTTCCTCTAGAATTCGCTGTTTGGGTGGCGCAAGGTCGACCTCTGTTAAAAACTGAGATTCATTTCGATTGATTTTTCCTGGATCTTTCGTAGCAAAAGTAACTATAACCATCGGAATTTTTTTTGAAAATTGATCCATCAAACCACCACACGATAAAACAGCATCGTCCATATGTGGTGAAAGAATAACAATCCTCTGAATTCTGTTTTTTGACAAAAAGGCTGGCAATGTAATATCAGCATTGGCTCGCATACGCTGATATTAAACAGCTAGACCGCCTAAAAGTAAAGGACGATTAGCTGCCATGTAAATTTACAGTAATTTTGTATTTACAAAATATATATATTAGTATATACTCAACGTTGTGATAGTAAGAATCCTAAAAAGGTTAGACATAGAGGTTTCAAAATATAATCAGGAAGCTCTTATTGAGGGATTTGCAACACTTAAAAAGGCCACCGTGAAGATATTAGGTCAAACGGCGCTGCTTGAGGCTAATATTGATTTGAAGCTCAATGCAACCAACGACGTGGATGCTTATATAGATGGAGTACACTGGATAAGAAAGAAGTTCGACGAACTTCTTTCTTATGAAAATAAGCATTTAGATCCACATTCAAACGAGGTTTGGATGCCAAAAGAAACAAAATACAAGCAGATTTTTTATGGTCATAATGTTGACGGCTTCGTTGCAGAACCTGAATACGTACTGCTATCGAAAGCGCTAAAAGCCTTTCCAAAGAACAAAATGCTCATTTTAGAATACTTATCAAAAAAACCTTCAAAGAAGTTTCTTGCCCTGGCAAAAAAATATCGTCTCGATTTAAAGGGGTTTATCAGTGAATGAAGAATTGATCAAACTGGCACAGAAAAAGTATGCTCGCTTAAAACAAAAGGAAGAAGACCTGCGATACAAAAAAGTTATTGGTAAATTTGTTGGCGCAGGAATAATAGGGAGTAACTACGCCAGACATTATCATGGACCGGTTACCGTAGATGACGTCCTGTGGGCCTCGGAAATAGAGCCTCGCCTGCTAGAGGTCCTTCCTGCAGTTATCTTAAAAAAGCCCAATTTTCTTAAGAAAAAGAATCTGCCCGAAGATCTTGAAAACATTCTTTATGCCATTCGTCGTGGGCGGGCAAAAGATCCATTTCGAGGGGTCCCGGTTGAAAAGTATATGCTGTGGATAGACAAAATTGGCCACAAAGGAAAAACACCAAGTATCATTAAGACCTATCGTTTTAATCTAGATGATTTAAAAACACTCGCGCAACTTAAAGAAAAATACAAAACTTCTGAGGCAGAAATTATCCGATCTGCAATCAAATTCTACCTAACAAAAAAACAAGCTTATGCTTCCGACTAAAGAGATCTTTAGTGTTTGTAAATATACATATTGCAGTTGGTGGCCCTACAAGTAACATACAACGTGACTCCGTAATTTGAAATCGGCGAGCTGATTACACCATTTAAGTTTGGTGACCCTGGATTTCCGACTTCTGCTGGCGGGCCTGTTTGTTGTGTCCATTTACCCGAACCTCGAGGATCAAGTTCCCACAGTTGCCCATATCCCATTGCAAGAAAATTACCGCTGACAGGGTCATGGCTCACGTTGCCATCCTGTATACCAAGGTCGATGGGTGGATCTGCTATTGCAGTGACCGACCTGTCTGGATTTAGGCGCCAAACCTTTTTACTATTGCTTCCACCACCCATAATTGCGACATTGTGCACTTTACTGTAATGCATATAGCAATGGTATGTAGACTCACCACCAAAACCTTTGACGTTGGCAAACCACTTGTTACTTGTAGGGTCATACAGAGAAAGCTCACCATTTGGTTCACCACAATTGTAAATAACAAGCGCACCAGTTGGGCCCGCACCATCCATTTTATCAAACCAACTTACCCCATGAGTGACGTTGACATAACCGGTTGCTGGGTACTGTCCCAGCGATACCCATGGCCCTTGAGTTACCAATGAATAACGATGTACATATGTTCCGTTATCCATATATCCGTAAGGATTGAAATACATTTGCCGATTTGCTGTATCGATTGCAAGATGATTATATCCATGAACCCCACCAAACCCGGTGAAGCCCAGATCAACCCACGAATTACTAGGTTCATCATAATAAACATGACGAGAACTCGGTTCCCCGTGATCGCCACCTAAAAAATGGAAGCGCTTTGAAATTGGATCCCAAACCCCGTTCATTGCATAAGGGAGAAGGTTACCAGTATGTCCACCGTGAGCAAAAACGTCCACCATATTCCGTGGATTTGGGATCTTCGCCCAAGTTCCACCCGCCATTTTGGATGCTATTTCCCCGAGAGTTTCCCCAGGGACTGGAGAAGGCGGAATCGGTGTTATAGAAGGAGTTGGGCGAGGAGTACTTGGCACAGGGGTTGGGGTTGGGGTTGGAGATGGTGTTGCCGTCGATTGAACGCCAGAACCCAAGTCTTGAAAATGGATCGACTTAAATTCCTGACCACAATTATTGAAAAGAAGAACCAACGCGCCTACGATTCCAAATTGCAATATTTTCGTTTTTGTAGCCATATTCCTAATCACTACTTACTATGTTTATAGAGATAAACCTTAGACCCAGTGTAATTATATTTCGTATACATATTTACACCATAATTTGTGAGCGTCGCAGAGATGAGCCCATCACCGTAGCCCGTGAGCGCACGCAAGCTCGATGGAACGGCAGTCCCAAGAGTTGTCCACGCGTCATTGCCACTGTCGTATTCGTACATATTCGGTCGATCTTGAGATAGGACCAGATATTTCCCACTGATGGGATCAACGTCTACGACCGCAACAGAGGCACCCAGCCGAATTCCCATTGGGTTTGCTCCCGCCGCGAATGCTCCATTCATATTCAGCGCGACGAGCTTATCGCCACCACCCAACAACATCTCTTTTTTTACCGGATTATACCGGGCAAAGAGCGATCCGCTTGACTGTGCTATCGGCACACGCGGCAAGCCTGGAACGGCGTCGACACTTGTATTTGCAAGCTGCACCCATTTGTTTGTGACTGGATCGTAAGCCCATACCCCCCAATCTGCGTCCATAAAAACAAGACGTTTCATATCTGGGAAAAATTCAATAGCCCCACAACACGTTGAGCTTTCCGCAGGGATTTTAGGCAACATACTCCATGCACCATTATAGAATTTGTACACGTCAAGAGAGCCATAGTGTCGATAATAATATGCACCCGTATTTGGATCGACTGTGCTATGCGAGTAACCGTGCGAAAAGCAAGGATTTGTACTCGTTCCACTCTGACAAGGAACAGGTGGATACTGAGCTTTTGACCATGAATTGGTATCCGCTGAATAAATGACAAAGAGTCCACCGTAGCAGGATCCGTGGCTCTGTCCAATGAACAACATTCTTTTTGAAATTGGATCCCATGCCGCTTTTTCAGAATACTGGGTAATATAGTCACTCGGGTTGCAACCGAATTCATATGGAACCAAAATACTGCCATTATCCCATCCCGCCATATTTGTAAGTTCCGCCCATTGACCAACAAGCATTTTAGCTGCCAATTGTTCAATTGAATTTCCTGATGTTGGGGACGGCCCTGGGGTTGGTGTTGGTGGTCGTGGGGTTTCCGTTGGAGGAACAGGAGTTGGCGTTGGAAGGCGCGGAGTTGAACTCGGACGTGGGGTCGGTGATGGAGTCGGTATTGGCAACGGAGATAGTATCGGCGATGGAGTCGACAACCCTGCCGAGCCCTGATCATCAAACTTCACAGCCTGGAATCCCTTACCACAGTTATTAAACAGCAGTACAAGTGCTGTAACAGCAATCGCATTTGTAATCTGCCTTCCTGTATATTTCTTGAGGCTCATAATTATTTCGGGTCTGCGATTTTACCGCGAGAAATAATCAAATCATCGTACCACATAAAGCCTGGCGCATGGGTTTCGCTTGAGTTTTTGTATGAAGTATACGGAGTAAGCCAAACCTTCCCATACTTCACAACCCCATCGCCTATGATTGGAAAGCCGGTCGGATGACTATTATTAGAATCATATATTTTTACACTCGGTTGCTTTTCCCGAGCCGCCCAGACCTCTACTCTGGATCCAGGAACTTGATCATTGTTATCTCGCGCCCAACGACTGCCGATTTTAATGTGCACTTGAAATGTCATCCATTCATTGGGTTGGTATAAAAAACAACCTTTTTGCGGATCGTTCGGGTATAAGCAATACGGCGGCCCTTGATGTTGTAGCGCCACTTGATTGCCCTGAGGATGCCAATAATCCATTCCAAAATAGTAACCGCAATTATGATAAAATCCTGGATATACTTTCTGGCCATCGGAACGATTTATAGCATAAGATTGCAGAACCATCTCCAGAACTGTGCAAGACCAACTGACCTTTGATGGTTGCCCATTGGTCAATTCATCGCCCGCGCCGATAATTGATTGTTTCCATGTTGAATAGGCATATTTATCACTGTTAAACCCACGCAGAACTTCTGGGCTAAACCGTTCGCGATATTGAACATAAAATTCTTCATTTAATCCCAACTGGGTCCTTCCATCATCACTGAATCGAACTACAAACGCGCCCGCAACATCCGATCCGCTGTTAGATACATAATCTGCTCGCAATGAAGATAGCCCAGATGCACTTATTGAATTATCTAACTGCATTCCAACCCTGCCACCGTTTCCTGGAATATAATCGTGCGTATAATTTAAAGAATATTCCCCACGATAAATATTAAAACGCGTTCCCGCCTCAAAACCATGGCAACGAATGACATTAGGATCTGCACATCGAGTCGAAAAATCCGATGGTGGTGGGTCCACAATTGGGGTGCTCGTCGGCGTTGGGGGTCTTGGAGTTGCTGTCGGAGGCACAGGAGTCGGTGTTGGCGGTCCCGGGGTTACCGTTGGAGGCACAGGGGGCGGTGTTGGAGATATGCCAGCAGAAGACTGCTGGCTAAATCCCTTAATAGATTTGAACCCTTCGCCGCAGTTGTTAAACAATACCGTAAGCGCAAGTATCAAAGTGATATATACAAGTTGTTCCCTTTTCATAGGCCCCCCAACCAACTATAATTTGCATAAGGTAAGCCAACTTTCCCCATTGAATTTTCTATGTTTTTTCAATTTGATACGCACGTCCCTTTTACACTGTCTGTTAGTTGGTCGGATGTTTTTGTGAAAACGCATTTATTTAGACTGTTGATGGGCACAAACCATAGCAGCATTAATTACTTTTAATATCCATTTAATATCGATTTAAGGTTTATAGCCCATAATAAAAGCTGTAATGATCGCGAAAGCGACAGAAAGTGAGGCTCTTATGAAAACAGTTACCACAGCGTTAGTCACGGCCCTAATTGCGGTTGGCGCATTTGCGGCTGAAACTACAGCCCCGACAAATCCCACAAAAACGGAAAGTGTGAAAACGGAAAAAACGAAAGTAACATCCAAAAAACATAAAAAAGGAAGCAAACCACAATCTTCTTACTCTTCTTCCCGCAAATTGCACTCATAATTTGCTCGAGAAGATTTCTTAATTACTCTAAAGACAAAGGCAAGGCGGATCCTCCCCTTGCCTTTGTGCTATCAACTATTAGCGGATTAAATTGATATCGACTTTTCAAAGTTTATTTTATTAATTCCAATATTTTTTAAATCAAACACAAGATCGTTTCTCGACGGAAGCAGATCTACTATCGTAAAATTTTCTTGAACGGCGCCAAGAATCCTGTGGTTATTTTTAGGCAACTTCTTACGGCAACGCGAGTGCAGGCAGCTGCTTGTAATTTCGTATGTATCGTATCCTAGCCATTCTTTGGGCGCATGCGAAAATTCAGAATAGTGCACATCCCCTGCGGCAAAGATCGATGGCGAATTCAATTTACCTATACCTCTTGCAAAGATTTCACATTCGGCAGCAGCTTTGGCCCTGTAACAATCTTTCCCCGATTGAAAAAACTGACTGCCTTCGATAATCCAATTTGGTTCGCTACCAGAGGTCATTTTTGATAATGCCCACTGAATTTGTTCTTTACCCAGAAAGCCCGTGATCCCGTCGTATTTCAAATATCGAAACCAACGGTTATCAAGCAACATAAATTTTTGCCCAAATGCGCGCAGCAGACACGACACGCCTGGACCGTCCTCAAATTCTGGCGCTATAGGTTCTTGTGCTGTGAACGCTTTGTAAGTCACTAGAGAGTCATTCTTATACTTGTAAGTTCCATCGGCATTATTAGCGCCATAATCATGATCATCCCAAATTACGACAGCGGGCTTTAAATTTTTCCAGTGATAATACTGCAACAGTTGACGGTGTTCTATATATTTATCCCAAAGCATATCTGGGCTATCGAAGATCAGCATAAGATCGCCGTAAACATGGTCGCCAATAAAAAATAGCATATCACAGTTGGCAGCTTCTACACGCGGCCAAATTTTCTCTCTGTTTTTGTTGTCGGAATTCATACACGACATGATTGCAATACGTGCATCCAATTTATTTAGATCTACGAGTCCAAGGTAGCGCTCATCAAGAACTGTACCCTTATCGTCGAGAACTCGGAAAATGAACTTCCCCAAATATGGCAAGTTTGTATAGCCTAGTTTGTCCACACGATAGGTTGGCTTAGCTCGTGAAACCGACTTGAAATAGAACGGATCTATCAATCGTCCATTGCTGATATCGCGTAGCTCATAGTGAACAGTCATTGTTTTTGGCACGTCCACCGTCAATTGTGTAGTGGTCGCCGTGGTCAGACCTTGAAGGATACTAAAACCATTCGCACGGACATAGTTAATGTCCCGCCTCGGGTCCCTGGCGGCTTCTGCTTTTTGGAATATCATCAGATCAAGTGTCAATACAGAGGCAGAGATTGAAGAAACTTTTAAAAAATCACGACGATTCATGAGATCCTCTCTTCCGTAAGGGGTACTACCTTATCGGGTGGAGAGAGAACTATTCGAGTCTAGTAGACCAACGTAGGATCTAGATTTGATTCACCACTGGATGACATATAGTGAATATAGACCATTGTGCTTTGAAAGCGCGAGGCCGGCACCATTTCTTCCTTGGTTTGTCCACGCCGAGTAAACGATTGGCTGATCTTCGGGCAGGATTTTTTCGCCTGTTAAATAAGATTTCATTTCACGAATGTAAGCGTCTTCATTCATAAATTGATCTTCTTTCCATTCCTTTGCAAAATTCCCTAAAACAAACATCAAGGTTGGACCCCACCATGCAGCGTCCGACCACCAATAGCCCGGCTGGTGACCACCAAATATTGTCTCGTAAACAGTGGTCCAAACGACCAAGAACGCCATCAGTCGACCGGCAGATCGTAAAATGGGGCTCCTGATGCCAGTTGGTTTTTCCCCGACTTCCGACAAAAATTTAAAAATATCGGCGGGCCCGACAAAAGCTGCTAGCTTATAGTCACGCTCGTTAATGGCGGTGAATATCCGGTCCGTATGGCGACTCGGTGATCTGGTCTGCAGTTCCATAATCAATTTTTCAAATGCTTTTTTGGCAGGCGTAAGATGGTTTTCGAATGCCGGATGCAATTGACCGTCAGTGAAAATGTTCTTGCAAAAAATAGCATATGAAGGAGTTGGCAATAGCATGAAAACGATAACAAGAAACTTCATACCCCAAGTACAAAGCAAGCAATATGCCGAGGCAGTGCGCCCCCTAGAGGGTAGGCCGTACCTTTTTGATGTGCAATGCGCAACAAGTATGGCCCCTCTGTTGATCATATAAACAGTATCAAAAGCATAAGCGTATCAATCTGAGAAAGCCCAGTAATTTTAGGTGTGTTTTCAGGCACAAATTGTGAATATATTTGTAGATGGGACAGGCTTAAGGGGGACAAATGAAACAAGTCATACAAAAATGGGGAACCGTAGTTACGATAATATCGCTCACAGCATTGTTCAATAACTGTGGCGAAGGGTTCAAATCCATTAAGGGATTTAATCAACAATCTTCAACTGGCACTTCCCCCGCACCAACAGTTGTTCCCACTGCCACACCGACCCCTGTACCTCCGACAGCAACTCCACGACCACCAACACCAACTCCTGTGCCCCCGACAGCAACACCACGACCACCAACACCAACCCCTGTGCCTCCGACAGCAACCCCACGACCACCAACACCGACCCCTGTGCCTCCGACAGCAACTCCACGGCCACCAACACCAACTCCTGTGCCAACACCACCTCCTGGTTCAACGGGCGATTGGAACGAGCGAGTTAGTGGCCCCAGCGTAGTTTGGTACCACAATTTCGATTCAGCAGCCGAAGTGAACGCATTCCGCTGGACCGGCGGATACAGAGGCGGAAACGACCCAAGAGCCATTGGTAGCGCCTACGCGGCCAACACCCACTGGGTTTCTTCTGGTGGCGCAGATGGTGGGGGCTTTCTTCAAATTGATCGTCCCGCCGGATCATCAGGAGATGGAACCTACTGGAACCGCCCATTCAGTCCAATTGTTGGTGCTGGTAATGGACGTGGCGTCGATGACCCAGGCGCGAGTGGCACTCTCACTCCACAAAACTTTGTTGCAACAGATGGCGGTGGACAACTCTATAACTGGGGATCAACTGCTAAGCCCGGTTGGTATGGCCACGCTGATTACCAAAACTCCTTTTTTGATGGAACAGATTTTTATTTACAAGTTCGAGTAAAAGCTGATCCAGTTAGAACAACCGTCGGAAACACACAGGTCGGCAAACTTGTATGGCTTTCAACAACAAATAATTCTTACACGGCCCAGGAGCTTGTGACCTACTCCGCCTTTTTTCAACGTCCCGGCGGTGTGGGTGTTCCAAACTTTCACTCTGTTTACCAAGGCTACAACTATGCTCCCCTTGCAGACGTCGCTGTAAATTCAAACGAACCAGGAATTCAACTTGGATCTGAGCTCCCCGGAGTTTGCGACCCAAGCAACAATAATGTTGGCGGATGTTGGTCCTATTCCTTTGGCTGGGACACGCTTCTCTATCACGTCACCCCAGGCCACAATGGCGTTGCCGACACAAGATTTGAAGTCTGGGCAGCACACGAAGGTGATACAAAATATGTCAAAATTTGGGATGTTATTTATCCTGCTTACTTTGATGGATCAGGAAACACCTCTGGGGCTGTTGCACGAAACGGATGGAACACTTTGCTTTTGGCGATTTACCAAAACGGCCAAACAAATTCGGCATATTCCCATCGATTTGACCAAGTCATATTCTCGAAAGCGTTTATTCCATGTCCTAGGTAGGCCGTACCTTTTTGATGTGCAATGCGCAAAGGGTGGCTTTCTCAGGGTATAGCTTTGCTGACCTGGGCGAGAAAATCCTTGCCCGGTTTGGAAAGGCCCTCGTGCTTAGCGATAATTTGGCCTTTATCGTTTAATACGAACAGTAAATTTGAGTGAATATATTCACCAGATGACATCCTCTTGTACTGAACCCCAAGGGCTGCCGCAAGCTCTGCGACGCTGCCAGCATCGGCTTTATACACAGACCATGTGTCGTCCAATTTATATTTTTGCACAAACCCGGCCAAGGATTCTTTATTTTCAGCTTCGGATTCGAATGAAAAAACGTCAACCCTTAGCTGCTTGTTTTTATTTTTTGGCAAATTAGATCGCACCTGCTGAATGGTTTTTACCATAAGAGGGCAAGCCGTTTGACATTTCGTGTATGCCATAACGATAAAACGATATTGGCCTTGCAAACTTGCGATATTTACAGTTTGCCCCTTTTGATTCATCCATTCCGATGAAAGGTTATAAAGCGAATCCCCTGGAAGCGCTTGCTTTGTCGATTTCGTATCCTCATGGCAGCTTTCGCTCGCAATTGATATCCCTGCTAACCAGAAAAAACTAAAACTAATTATCAGTGTTCTCATAAATCTCCCTTATCTGTGATAAGATCTTTAGCACATCTAAACCCCAGGGTTCTTCCAACGGAATCTGCGCGCAGACTGCTCCTGTGGGCAAAGCGCATAAATGTTGCGTACTGACTAGGGTCCTTTGCCTTTAGAGAACCGCTACCGCAGTATAACGATTTACTTGATTCATTGGATTTACGCGAATCATTCGACAGAATCGCAGATCCAAAGTCATCAACCCATTCCCAAATCAACCCATGCATTCCTACGATACCGTAAATGTTCTCAACGGCCTCACTGACAGGTTTTAACTTTGTCCCCGTTTTGCCATACCAGTTTAGAATCAAATCAAGATTTTGCTTATTTTGAGCATCGGAAACGTATTCCCATTCACTCGTTTTTAAAAGTCTCTTTCCCTTACTGCGACAGTAGGCGCGCGCAGCAAACCAAGAAACATTTGTTATCGGCAAATCACGTATATCTGCTGAAACTGACAAATCGTCTTTCCAGTGTTCCAAATATCTATTATTTGCAAATAACGCTTTGACTTGCGATTTTTTCCATGACGGATTTTTTTTCACAAATGCCAAGAAATCTTTGTTGGTAACAGGATATTTATCGACAACCAGCGGTCCTAGCTCTTGATCACTTTCATTTAAATCTCGAAAGAAAGGAACGTATGTTCCTTTCTTAATCAAAACTTCAGATGGCGATTGAGCCAGTGCCGAGTTTAGAATGAGGAGCAACGTCCCCCAAAAAAACATTATTTACCTCTGCGCGCCTTAACCTGCTCAGGCGTGACTTCGTCTCCCTTGTTTCCCCAACTGTTGCGTACATAAGTGAGTGCGTTAGCGATTGTCTCGTCCGATAGCCCCAACGAAGGCATTACACTATTATACTTTTGACCATTAACCGTGATTTCGCCCTCAAGTCCTTTAATCACGATATCAATCGTGCGGTTCTTATTTGCCATTAAGAAGTCTGATTTTGCAAGTGGGGGAAATACGCTCGCAATACCTTCACCATTAGGTTGATGGCAAGCTGCACAGTTTGCTTTGTATGCAGCTTCTCCCGCTTTCAAGCGTTCAGAAAAATCTTTTGCTGCAAACGCTGGAGCCGCTTTTTCATCCGGCATGGTTTGGATTGCACCACCCTCTGCTAAGTAAACAGAATCTACCGTTTTTCCAGTATAGATCATCTTGTTAACCTCGCCCGGAACCTTTAACATACCAAGTGCGCCTTTGTTGAAGGCACGGAATATTGAGTGATCGACTAAAATCAGTGTCGATGGGTTATCAACAACAAAATCGACAATGGCTGAACCACCCGCAGGCACCAATGTTGTTTGAACATTTTTCTGCGAAACAACGGCCCCACCCTCGCCATATACATGGTCAAAAATTTCACCAATTACGTGAAATGAAGACACTAAATTCGGCCCTCCATTTCCAACGAATATGCGGACCTTTTCGCCGACTTTTGCTTCCATAGAATTACCGTTTGCAACAGCTCCGACGGAACCGTTAAATACGACGTAATCTGGATTTTCAGCAATTGCCTTTTCCATGTCGAACGGTTGCAAACCACGCTCGCCATATTTCCCTTTGGTATAAAATTCGCTTTGTACGACATAAAATTCACGATCTACTTTGGGCAAGCCTTCTTCTGGCTCAACCAGAATCAACCCATACATACCGTTAGCGATATGCATACCCACGGGCGCAGTTGCACAATGATAAATGTACAAGCCCGAATTCAAAGCACGAAACGAAAATGTCGAGCTATGTCCGGGAGCAGTGAACGAGCCTTCAGCTCCGCCGCCTTGCCCGGTCACAGCGTGGAGATCGATATTGTGAGGCATTTTACTATTCGGATGATTGCTTAACGTGAAGTCAACATAATCGCCCACACGAATCCGAATAAATGGTCCCGGCACACTCCCGCCAAATGTCCAAAATGTATAGTCGACCCCATCGGCCAAACGCTTTATCACCTCTTTAGTTTCCAGATTTACTGTGACCCTTGATGGGCCACGATTCAGCGGTGCTGGAACCTCAGGGGCATAGGTCAGTTGAGCCGTTACTTTTGCCAGCTTTTCGGGGTCTTCAAGCTTCGCCCCGTTTTTTTTCCAACATCCAAAAAGAACTGGAATCAGTAGTAGAGTTGCTAGATGTAATCTCATAAGATGCCTTTCCAATATTATTATAGTCTAGGACCGTGGCGGGACCGTTTTGTCAAATTGATAACAAAATGTCCACACTTTTATTGTAAACGAGTCCCTGATTGCGTGATGTGGCTATGGGTCATAGGGTGCGCTCTTTCCATGCATAATAAACAACAGGATAAATCAAAAGTTCCAAGGCAAATGACGTAAACAATCCGCCCATCATTGGGGCTGCGATTCGTTTCATTACGTCTGATCCGGTGCCAATAGACCACATAATCGGAATTAAACCCATGAACAACGCCGCCACTGTCATAAGTTTAGGCCGTATCCTATGGACAGCGCCTTCTATTACTGCAGCTTTTAAATCCAAGCTGGAATTCATTTGTCCTTTTTTAACGCGATCGTTAAAAGCCAAATCAAGATACATCAACATAAAAACACCGGTCTCGGCATCCAGGCCCAAAAGCGCTATCATGCCCACCCAAGCCGCTATCGAAAGATTATATCCCAAAAACACAAGAAGCCAGACGGCACCAATCAATGAAAATGGAACCGCTAACAGCACGATACCCGTTTTTACCCAAGACTTTGTATTGAAATAAAGAAGAAAAATAATAAGAATAAGCGTAATTGGTATAACGGTTTTTAATCGTTCTTTCACACGTTCCATATTTTCAAACTGCCCGCTCCAATTGATAAGGTAACCTTTGGGAATTTGAATGTTTTTACTTAACAGATTTTGGGCACTTTTAACATAAGTGCCAATATCGGTTTGATTCATATCAATATCGACATAGACATAGCCAACAAGAGAGGCATTTTCATTACGAATCATGGAAGGTCCGTCTTTGTAGCGAACCTTTGCTATTTCAGACAAAGGGATTTGAGCTCCCGTAGGACTTGTTATCAAAATTCTTTTTATATTTTTCGAATCTTGCCTAAAAGCAGGAGCCAAACGCACTTGAATCGGATAACGTTCACGCCCCGCCAAAATTTGCGAAACATTTTCTCCACCAATCGCAATCATGGCTTGATCTTGAGCCTCTTTCAAAGAAAGCCCGTACACCTTTAGTTTTTCACGATCAAAATCGATATCCAAAAAATAACCGCTCGCGATACGCTCAGCTACGACTGTTCGCGTGGCCGGCAGTGCTTTAAGTTCTTTTTCTATATTTTCACCGATGGATTGTATTGTCTTAAGGTCGGGACCAAAAATTTTTATACCGATGGGGCTGCGAATACCTGTTGAAAGCATATCGATACGGTTTTTAATCGGCATGGTCCATATATTGGGCATCCCAATAAAGCTCAATTTTTCATTCATCTCATCGATAAGTTGTTCTTCGCTGCGAATATGTTTACGCCACTCGGCTTTTGGTTTCAAAACAATAGTCGTTTCAAACATACTTAGTGGCGCCGTGTCTGTCGACGTGTCTGCGCGCCCCGCCTTTCCGAAAACGGACTCTACTTCAGGAAACGATTTTATGATTTCATCCTGCTTGGTAAGTAATTTTTGTGCCTCGCTAACAGAAATCCCGGGGAGCGCTGTTGGCATATAAAGAAGACTTCCTTCATGCAGAGTCGGCATAAATTCTGACCCCAACAACATAAACCCAGGAATAACCGAAAGCATGCAGGCCAAGGCAAATCCTAAAGTTTTCTTTTTGTGTTCCAAAACCCAATTAATAACGGGCTCATAAATTTTAAAAAGACGCTTGCTGATCGGATGTTTAAATTCAGAATAATAGGTGCCAACAAGTGTTGCGTTACCAATCTTATTTAACCAATTATTCTTTGTTTTAAAATTGTCAGCTCTTGCAAAAAGCATACGCATTGCAGGATCAAGGGTGACAGCGAGAATTGCCGCAATAGCCATAGTGAGGTTTTTTGACAAAGCAAGTGGTTTAAAAAGGCGGCCTTCTTGATCTATTAATGTGAAAATCGGAATAAACGAAACTGAGATCACAAGCAGTGAAAAGAAAACCGAAGGGCCAACCTCTTTCAGTGCCTCAAGACGAACATCGAAAAAACTTTCCTTCCGTCCACCCTCGTCCCAATGTTGAATTTTTCGATAAGCATTTTCGACTTCGACGATCGCGCCGTCAACAAGTACCCCAATGGAAATGGCAATTCCAGAAAGTGACATGATATTCGATGTCTGCCCCATTAAATAGAGCGGAATAAACGCTATAAGAACAGAAATAGGTATGGTGGCAATTGGCACAAGTGCCGAAGGAATATGCCATAAAAAAAGCAAAATAATGAGGCTTACAATTATAAGCTCTTCGACCAAGGCAGATCTTAGAGTTTCCATTGCACGATCAATAATTTCAGAGCGGTCATAAACCGAAATAATTTTAACACCTTCTGGAAGAGATTTCTGAATCTCTGCAAGTTTCTCTTTTACTCTTTCGATAACGACAGGAACATTTTCTCCCTGCCTCATGACAACGATACCTCCAACGGTATCACCGAGGCCGTTGAAATCCGTGATGCCGCGTCTCATTTCAGGCCCTACAGAAACAGTAGCCACCTGCTTTAATATAATTGGAGCGCGACTGCGTGGATTATAGGCAACAACAGCATTTTCAATGTCTTCTGTTTTATCAACCAGACCTCGGCTTCTTACCATAGCCTCCGCACCAGAAAATTCGATGGTCCTGCCGCCGCTTTCTTGATTTGAATTGCGAACAGCATTCATGACTTCACCCATAGTCACTTGGAAAAGCGCTAACTTCGTTGGATCAACTCTAACTTGATATTGTTTTACAAACCCACCAACGGGGGCGACTTCGGCAACGCCTTGAACCGACTGCAACTGAAAACGAATAAGCCAATCCTGCATAGACCTCAGATCGGAAGGGTTAAACTTTCCCGATTCGTCCCGAAGCGCATATTGATACACCCAACCCACGCTTGTAGCATCAGGTCCGATTTCAGTTTTAACCCCTTGGGGAATTGATGATGTGATTCTATTCAAACTTTCCAAAACACGGCTTCGTGCCCAGTAGAGATCAACCCCATCTTCAAAAATAACGTAAACATATGAAAACCCATAATCTGAAAATCCGCGAACGGCTTTAACCTTCGCCGAACCCAACATTGACGAAGCGATGGGATAGGTTACTTGGTTTTCCATAATGTCAGGCGAACGATCCCATCTTGAATAGATAATGACTTGTGTATCGGATAAATCAGGAATCGCGTCCAGCGGAATTTTTTTTAAAGAATAAAACCCCAGTAATACAAAAACCGCCGTAACAGACAGAACCAAAAAGCGATTTCTTGCCGAAAAATCAATGATGGCGTTTATCATTTCCTGTAACTCCGCGAATTTTTGCCTCTGAATCAATTAAAAAGTTAGGACCTGAACTAATAATATCGCCCAGCTGTAAGCCACTGATGACCTCATAAAACCCTTCGGCCTTTGCCCCAAGTTTCACAACCTTTGCCGTGAGCATATTGTCTTTGCCAAATAAATACACTATATCGCCCTGGCCACTATGAAGAACAGAGCTTTCTGGAATAGCAATTTTATCTTTAAGCTCTAGTTCTATCACACCACTGAAACTCGTTTCTGCAATGATCCCGTGTGGGCCTTTTTTGACTTGGCCAATCGCACGCACGGTGCGACTTGTGGGATCTATGATTGAATCAACAGAAGTTACAACGCCACTGATTTCTTCATCCGACATTGCGCTACTTTCCCCCTTAAACGTGACACCCGGCTTAACATAACGGAGATCGCTTTCGTAAACCTGAAAGGCCACGAAATTGGAAGATACAAATCTGCCCGCCACCGGAATCTTTGCAAACAAAGACATTTTTTCTACCTGTGCTTTTTGAATACCGGCAAGTTCCAACTGTTGTGATGTCCCCTGCACTGTGGCTCCGTCAGTTACTGTTACATTGTGTTCTTCTTGAATTTGTTTTTTCACTTGTACTAAATTCATATGACAAATGGGACATTCGCCTGGGTGATCCATGTGAACCTGTGGATGCATCGGACAGGTCCAATAGGAACTCGAATCGGCTTGGCTCACCGCCGCCTTAGTTCTAACGTCGGATTTTTTGGTGAACATGTGTGAAGCCCACAGGCCTAAAATTATGATTATTGGAGCAATCCAAATTAGTTTCTTCATCTTCTAACCCTTTTTTTTCAGCTAATCCCTTTTTACAAACTTTTCTAGTTCTGAAACGACTTCTTCATACTGCTCTCGCAGATCTAAATTTTTAAGCTTCAGGTCAGGAAATGCCTCCATGGTTTCCCGATGGTCCTGGAGAGTTTCCATATCACGTGGAGCAAGATTATGTGCGATCTTCACCCGTTTTTCGGCACGAGGTAGTAATTTTTCTTTTATGATCATGATTTGTTTTTTTAAGGACTCAGCCTTAGCAAGCAATGTGGCGACGGCGCCTTCGACTTTTTGCTTTTCATTTTTATAACTGAGTTGCGCACTTAAACTCTCTGCCTTAGCTGCTTTCGATGTAGAATAGGGCTCCCAAAAGAAGGTAAACGGTACAGAAACACCCACCATATATTCTTTGTAGCCCGGAGACATATCTGTTTTTTCCATTTGCTTATACCGAAGTTCGAAATCAGGAAGCCATGATGATTTGCTTTCAGTTTCTTTTGATTTGAAGCTCTCATAATTAAAGCGTGCCGCCTCAATTTGCGGCGCGCCTTGAAAAATATCTTTGCTGGGAATTACAGAAAGCGGCGGTTCTGCCAAAACAGGTCTAAACGAATCCAGGTCAGCGTTTATATACAAGGCGAGTTGCAATTGTTTCTCTAAAATAGTAGCCCGCAGGCCCTCTATTTCATTTTCCAATAAGTCGCGATCTGACTCGGCCTTTAAGGTATGAAGTTTTAAAAAGTTGTCAGATCGAACTGCCGACATCGAAAGCTTAATATGCTGTTCAACGATAGATTTTCTTTCAAGAGCTATGGTCAATCTTTCCTGATTCGCCCACAGAGAGATATAAGCCAGCCTTGCCATGGCTAACACTTCATTGGTTTCGGCTTCGCTCATTTTTTTTTGTGCAAGCGCTTCATATTTTCTGGCGGAATGATTACTTGTCAGTTTCGTTGGGAACGGGATCATTTGGCTCAACTCTAAACCATTTGCTAAAGTGTCATTTTGCATATCCATTTGGATCAGTCCCACCGTCGGCGGGGGAAGCGTTATCCCTGTGGATTTCGCCTGGGCGATGTCGGTCTTTGCGGCCTCAATTTTTAAACTAAGGTTATGCACTTTGACATTGTTTAAGAAAACCTCAAGTGTCAGTCGGTCCTCTGACCGCGCGAACTGCGAAACTAAAAGGACGCCTATTAAAATGTGCGATCTCATACCCATACCACCTAATACGAAAATGGCTAACGATTTGTGACAGTCTATTTTTTATTATTTTTATCTATTTGAAAAGACTAGAATTTTTGACTTTCTGATTTTGCTCTGTCACAATTTGGGGTGCAAACTCGTATTAGAGGGTATGAATGAACAAAAATCCAGACAATTTAGACAACTTACCGGACGAGGCGCTAATGGCTTACTACCAAACTGGTAACTCCGGAGCTTTTGAAATCCTGTATCGGCGTCACAGCCCCAAGGTATATCAATATTTTAAAAAAAGGACTTCCAATGAGGCGGCCTCGGATCTTTTGCAAGAAGTTTTTATAAAATTACACAAAGCACGGTCACAGTATTTAAAACAATACCCATTCCTGCCTTGGTTGTTTGCAATTTCTAAAAACGCCTGGTTTGATTTTTTAAAATCTTCAAAATCCAGCCCAATTTCGCTGGATTCTAATAATTTGGATCTACCCCATCAAATACAAGAAATCGCGCTTGAGCTTAATTTGGAAACCGCCATCAAAGAGCTACCCGTCAGCCAACGGCGCGCTATTGAGCTTCGTTATTTGGATGACTGGTCCTTTGAAGAGATTGCAAAAGATATTAAAACAAGCCCAGCGAATGTTCGCCAAATTGTGAGTCGAGGTCTTGCAAAAATTCGAAAGAATTTTTTAAAGAAGGATTAAACCATGAAATCGAAACTTACAGAAAAAGAATGGGTTGAGGAATTTAAAGATTTCATTCAAGTCAGCGAAAACGTGTCGGTTCCCGAAGTGATATCCAATCAAATTTTGCAGCACGTACACAAGGCTTTAAATCCTTCAGCTATTTTAGTGTTCTTAAAGCTTTTTGGAATTCATCTGGCCGTCGGCACATTGTCTTTAGCCATTTGTCATCAGTTCGAAATTAATCCCTTTGGCACTGAAAAATCTCTGGCCGATTGGTTTATGGCAATCGGTGGTCACAAGTTTTGCATGGTAAGCTGTGGAATTTTATTTACTGCTCTTTCTATTCTGGTGGCGGGTTACTTCTTAAACACTGAAGAAGTACGAGTTCTGCGTAGAACAGAATTTTTACAGGCGTTTTCGCTATCAGTTTTTTCTTTGGCTGCATTTTTCTTTTTTGGGGCAGAGTTTGCCTTAGTTTTTGTCGGGCTTTGGTTGCTGGGAGCGCTTTCAGGTGGATGTGCTGCTGCTGAGATCGTATGGAAATTTAAAAAGGTGCAGCATGAAATCTGATCATGGTTTAGATGTTACAGACCCCGTCTGCGGAATGAAGGTAAACCCAAACGGAGCAAAAGGCGGCAAATCCGAATACCAAGGAAAAAGTTATTTTTTCTGTAACCCAAAATGTAAAACAAAGTTCGATGCAAACCCAAATCAATATTTAGACAAATCTGTAAGCCTAAATCTTGCAACCGATGCCGAATACACTTGTCCAATGCACCCCGAAGTTCGTCAAATTGGTCCGGGAAATTGTCCTATTTGTGGAATGGCGTTGGAGCCAGTGACGATATCGCTCGACCAGCCAGAAGATCAAAGTGAATATTTGGACATGAAAAGACGGCTTTTGGTGAGCCTCACACTAACTGCTCCGCTGTTTTTCATAGCCATGGGGGTTCGCCATTGGGCAACTGGATCTCATTTACATAAACTGATGACGTGGTTTGAGGTATTGCTCGCTACGCCCGTTGTACTCTGGGGTGGCTGGCCCTTTTTTGAACGCTTTTGGCAGTCATTGAAAAATAAAAATCTAAATATGTTTACCCTTATTGGTTTGGGCGTTGGGGTTGCTTATGTTTACAGTCTCGTTGCCGCGTTTTTTCCACATATCTTCCCAGCAGCATTCCGCGATCCTTCGACGAATGAAGTTGGCCTGTATTTTGAGGCCGCGAGCGTTATCGTGACCCTTGTCCTGGTTGGCCAAGTTTTAGAGCTTAAGGCAAGAAGTCAGACCAGTTCTGCAATCAAAGCATTGCTGGGATTGGCACCTAAAACGGCCAGAAAAATAAATAATGACGGTAGCGAATCAGATATTCCCGTTGAACACATTCAGGTGGGCGACAAGTTGCGAGTCCGTCCCGGTGAAAAAATCCCTGTTGATGGAGTCGTAATTTCGGGCCAATCATCTGTTGATGAATCTATGGTTACCGGTGAACCGATTCCCGTAGAAAAAGAAACTGATTCAAAAGTCATTGCCGCAACAATAAATGGGACAGGTTCGCTTGTGGTAGAGGCAAAAAAGATAGGCAAAGACACCTTGCTATCACAAATTGTGCAAATGGTGGCAGACGCACAACGATCTCGCGCACCAATACAAAAGATGGTTGATAAAATTTCAGCTGTATTTGTTCCAACTGTGATTTTCGTTGCGGTACTCACCGCAATCATTTGGGGATTGTGGGGGCCAGACCCTCGTATGGGGTATGCGCTTGTGAACGCTGTTGCCGTTCTCATCATCGCGTGCCCTTGTGCCCTTGGTTTGGCAACGCCAATGTCGATCATGGTCGCAACGGGCCGGGGCGCAACCATGGGTGTATTATTCAAAAATGCTGAGGCCATTGAAATGTTACGAAAGGTGAATACCCTAATTGTTGATAAGACCGGGACATTAACCATAGGAAAGCCAAAACTTGTTTCCGTTAAAACATTTGGCGTATCCGAAGCAGAGCTGCTGACCCTGGCAGGAAGCCTTGAGCAATCAAGCGAGCATCCCCTTGCGCACGCGATTGTTTCCGGCGCCAAAGATAAAAAATTATCATTGCAATCTGTTCAGAATTTCGAGTCGATCACTGGCAAAGGGGCGAGAGCTATCGTTGCCAATAAACTTGTTGCGATTGGGAATAAGGCGTTGATGGTTGATTTCAAAATCGATGTTTCCCACCACGAAAAAGACGTCGATTCGCTTCGCTCAGATGGCCAGACAGTTATGTATGTGGCTGTTGAAAACAAACTTACCGGACTTCTAGGCGTAACCGATCCGGTCAAAGAATCCACCGTTACTGCAATTTCACAGCTAAAAGCACAAGGCATTGAAGTGGTAATGGTCACAGGAGATAATGCTAAGACTGCCGGCGTAGTCGCCAAAAAGGTTGGCATCGAAAAGATTATGGCCGAAGTTTTGCCTGACAAAAAAGCTGAAATTGTAAAATCAATGCAGTCTGAAGGCAAATTCGTTGCCATGGCTGGTGACGGAATTAACGATGCACCCGCACTCGCTCAAGCGCAGGTTGGTATCGCAATGGGTACGGGCACCGATGTGGCGATCAGTGCAGCCCACGTGACACTCGTAAATGGTGATTTGACAGGAATTCTGCGCGCCCGCAATCTAAGCGAAGCAACCATTCGCAACATTAATCAAAATCTATTTTTTGCATTTTTCTACAACACCGTCGGCATACCCATTGCCGCCGGAATTCTGTATCCCGTGTGGGGAGCCTTGCTAAGTCCGATGTTTGCCGCCGCAGCCATGAGCCTAAGCTCCGTATCGGTTATCGCAAATTCAATACGTCTTCGATCTGTTAAGTAACACACTGAGTGCCATAACTTATCGAGATTTCTGATACTTAGCTGAACTAGACCTGGCTTTCCGCCAACTTGGCGGATGGCGGATAAGTGGCGGAAAAGAGCTTTTGGGTTTAATCCGCCAACTTGACAGTGGCGAATAAGTGGCGGATAATAGGCCATGGACTCCAGATACCCCCACCTTAGCCGCCTGAAGATACCTTATGAGGTCACCAATACCGACGCCATGGTCTCGTGGCTTATGCGTATCGCTGAAACCAAGCCCTTCTTGGACGAGTATCTGGGCACCCCCCAGGAAGTGAAGCTGCTAAGGAAGGCCAAGGTGCGAGCGATCACCTATTCCAACCAGATTGAAGGAAACCCACTCGGCGAAACTGAAGTGACGGCCGTCCTTCAAGGCAAAAGAGTGGCTGGGTCCAAGAAAGACATCAAAGAAGTTCAGAACTATCATGAAGCTCTCGACTATGTAGAGCGGCTGATCGAAGATTTTCGGCCCATCAGACTTGCGGACATGTGTGATCTCCAGCGCCTCGTCACCGAAAGCCTTATTGAAGAACGTCAATGTGGCCGTGTGCGCACCATACCCGTAAGCATTGTCAACGCCGCCACAGGCGAGAAAATAGACGAGTGCCCGCAGCCCCATGAACTAAACGACTTGCTGGATGATTTATGGCGATGGCTGGATGACACGAAGGACATGAACCCGTACACCAGAGCATTCGCCTTTCACTTCATTGCGGTGTCCATACACCCTTTTGCCGACGGCAATGGCCGCACAATGAGGCTAATGCAGCACCTTCTGTTGCTGCTCGGCGGGCAGCGCCTGGCGAGATTCGTGCCGAGTGAAACCGCCATCATGCAAAACCGTGATCGCTACTACACAGCCATTCGTCAAAGTCGGTCACTTGGTGCACTTCATCCGATCCTTGAGTTTCTGGCCGAGTGTTTTGCTATTTCGGCTGAGACTGTTGTCGAAGAAGGTCGAAAACTTTTAAGAGAAAGCGCCGGGAAAACTCCTGAAGCGCGGCAGAGAAAAATCTTGGCTCACGCCAAAAAAACCGAAGAGTTCTCTATGCAGAATGTCGTGGAATGGTTACCCGATGTTCCCCGCCGCACACTTGAGCGTGACGTTGCGGGCCTTGTGAAGAAGCGCGCTCTCAAGGCCAGAGGTGAGCTGAAGGCCAGGATCTACAGTCTCGCAAAGTGGCAAAGCTTAGATCGAAAGGCGTACAATCGCAAAAAATTCTAGCCAGCACTTTTAAACTTTTTCACAATATTGATAAAAGAAGCTCCATATAGCTGAAATTTATATGGCCCAACCCCGCGAACCTGAAGCATCATCGATTCTGAATCAGGCATTATTTCAGACATTTCTACCAACGTTTTATTGTCGAAAATCATATACACTGGAACATTTTTTTCATCTGCCAGTCTTTTTCTTTCTTTTCTTAATTCCTCAAAAAGTTTTTTTTGCAACTCTAAGTTATCTTTATCTTCGTTCGCCAGAGGGGCTATGAGATTCTCAAGCAAAGTCCCGCCATATTCATCGACTAAGACTTTCTTTTGTTGAATGATAGGAGGGTACTTTTTGCTTTTTTCTTTCTTCCATTTTAGCCATGCATGAAAATGTTCGTGTTTTTCACTGTCCATCAAACAGAGGTTTTGTACCTTATTATCAATTTTATTTCCGTTTATATGATGGACAATTTCGTTCTGAGCTAAATCACGCACTAGTAACTGCTTTGCGATATGTCGATGCTCAAGTTCGTTCTCTTTCACAAGAACAACATAGCCTCTCTCATTGATGTACTTCTCTGACTTACGACTAAATTTAAAAATGATCCAACAGAAAGCCGCAGCTGCAGACCAATAGTAAAAGTGGATTGGAATCAGAGGTATCAAATAGAAAAGCGAAACAACTACAATTAAGAAGCCGAAAAACTGCTTCTCCATTCTTCTCAGTTTGGCCCTAATTCTTCTCATAGCCTTTACTTATCGAGAATTCCGGCATCGACCTGAACTAGACTTTAGTTTGATAAACAAAACTTAATTAAACCTCTTCGCCTCCTCAGGCCAAACGCTCACAGGCTTCCAGTCAATCCGCAGGACTTTCTGCGAAGCACGAGCAAACTTCATGGCACACTCACGGCCACGGCAATCCCTGACATCTTTCCAAGACAAGTCGACCGCCGGCAGTGCCGAAGCAACCATCAAAAAAATTAACATTCGATACATAAAATCCTCCTTCGTTAAAAAATCCAAGTAGCAAAGTAAGTAGCAAAAGTAGCAAAACTTCGAAATTTAGTAGCATTTCGTGAAATTTCGCGAGTGGGATCGCTCCGCACTTACTAGTGTTATTAAGTAGTTACGAAAATAGGATTTTTTGAAAAAGACCACTTACGACTAGGAGAAAAATGGGGCGATCGACGGGGCTCGAACCCGCGACAACCGGAATCACAATCCGGGGCTCTACC
>CAUJEF010000078.1 GCA_963169515.1 Bdellovibrionota bacterium | reverse complement strand
CCCGATCAACCCCTTGGGTTTTAACTAAAGAATTTAGAGTTCCAAGCCCGCCCTAGGACTACCTCAGTATTTCATAAAGAAAATAAACCAACTTCCCAAGGAGAAAGGACAAACGTACAACACTCCAAAGGCCGTTAAGTTTATGGAGAACCTTCCGATAATTAACATAATAAAGCCTCGCAGCTTTTCTACGTTTCATATCGCCCCCTATCTCCAAGGAGGACCTAGAATGCTGCGTCCGAAATACGGACATTCAACCATCTCATGGAGACGAAAGGCTGCGTTATAAAGTGTTCACTTGAATTGGGGGGAACTTCAGCAAGGTCAGCAGTTTTTCGATTTCCTAACTGGCCTTCACTTTAATTTTGCAGATTTTTTCACCAAGCAGGTCCGAGAACTTTCCCGATATTTCAATATTCAATTCTTCAGCGACAAGAGAACGAACGGCAGCCTCGTTAATTGGGGCCAATCGTTCATTTCCAGCCCTTTCCCAGTGAAAGACGCTTCCAGAAGTAAGACCCAGTTTGTTCGCGAATTTTTCGAGCGAAAGACCGATTGTTTTTCTCAAAAATTTAACTTCTTTTCCGCGAAGAGGAACTCGGTGGGTAATCACAGCTTTTGCTGCCAATGTTTCCAATACATCAGGCGCTAGGTCGATCACGGGGCCGTGTTTCGAATCTTTCATGGGGACATTAATGAAATGAACATATTCAAGACTTATAAGGCCAGCGAGATTTTCTTTCCATTTTTTCATTAGCACTCCTAAGGGCTCCTAAAAAACCGTGATAATTAAAACACTATCTTCTTCTGCACAGATCAAAGTTAGCTCTTCACCTTCAATATCAGAGCCCACAATCTTTATTTTGCCATCGGGCCCCAACGTAATCGTTCCAGTTTCACTGCATGATCGAATATCAGCATAGGAGACATTACGTTCAGCCATTCGTTGCTTCGCATGTAATGTAATCCGGTAGTCGCCATCTCGCAAACAATCCAAAACGTATTGAGGTTGCTCCAAGTTGCGACCCTTTAAGAAAGAGTATAATTTAAATTATATAATAATTCAATGAAATATTCAATATGCAATAAATGATTGGAAGTGTTCATGTAATCTCTATTCAACATCAACAGTTTCTGTGGAGGGACCTACCGAAGCTTTCTTCTTTGTCGCTACCCAAATAATTGTCCCGGCGATAACGCCAATTGCTGCCCAAAACCAAGCTTTTTTGGAAAGGGGTTTTGGCCCATCACCGAAATTCGTGAACGACTGTGAGGGCGTTTCGGGGTTCAGGTCGGGCGGTGTATGTTCATTATAGTTTACCCACCGCGCGCCATTATTTTCTTTGATACAGTTGCTGTTAAAAAACGCGATGACATCCCCATCTGGGGCAGGGCCGGGATTTTCGCAGTCCCCATCCAAAAATGGAATTGTCGGTGCCGCCATCACGGCCAATTGATCTGTGTGCATACGAAAGGTCTGGGGACGATACAGGTTTGAAACAAAAGTGATCCGGTGCTCTGCGATGGGTAACAAGATTTCGTCCGTCGACTTTAGATTGTAAGGTTTGCTATTTACGATGACGTAATCAAATTTTTTAAAAGGCGTCATTTGCCAATGCAAAATCTTTATTTTATCCCGAACGCTTTTCCATTTTTCTGAAGCCGGCGCGTATTCATATTGGAAATTTATTGCCTGTTTCAAATATTCGGTTTCTTTGTTTGGATTCAACGTAGCGAGTTTAATATATGACTGGACGATCATGTCCGTTTGATTTACACGCCAGTCAGAATCGTACGCGTATGAAATGATCTCTAAAAAACTTTCAGAGGCCATTTTTTTTGAACCAGCGAAAAAATATTTCAATCCATCTTCGAATAGGCCGGTAATTTTTTGTGATTTTAGTTCGTCTGTTTTACCTTCTATGTGATCTGCCGTAAAGCTTTTTAGCTTAGCTTTTTGGTTTGCAATAAACCCAGCGAATTGTTCTTCTGAAGATCCCAGGCCGCGGATGGCAACAGAGGCCGATGCATTGGCGGACATACAAAATACCATAAGCCAAATAATGATGTTTTTCATATATCCTCTGTAATAATGGCACTTCTTTTAAACTTTTTTGTAAACTCTGCGCCTTGCTTTGTTGGATTTTGAACCATGACGTAGAATGCACCTGGGTAACGTGCGATCTCAGTAGAATTTTCTTCTTTAATAAGGACAGCAAACTGCGATGGATTTAATGGTGCACGAATTATTTTAACCTTTTGAGCCACTCTTTTTGATCCATCGCTAGTACCTGTGGGCGCGAACAGATCAACCACGCCATAAGAGCCAATCATTGAATCCAGTGCCGCATAGTTTTGAATATCGATGGGCACAAGAACGTACCCCTCGGGAATGAGCGTGTCGACAGTCGAAATATCGATTTTTTTGGGGGCATCCGGAGGGGAGCTGGAATGTCTCAGGTCCCATAGCAATGCAAGTACGCCGATAGCAATGAATGTTATATAAAGTGTTTTTGGTTTTATAAACTTATCGAAATCGTCGATGTATTTCGAAAGATTTATTAAGATTTTTTTCATTGCAGGCCTTTCGTTCCCAAGCGTTATTGTAATCCTGTCCGAATTCGTGTTTTCTGACCACGCAGTATGTGGACTGCAAAATTCGAACGCCGAACAACAGTCCACCTGTAAGGGATGCAGCTACGATTAAAAACTCTATCAGAGACTGGCCATTCCGAGCTTTTCTGTCCATTGGTTCCTCGCGTTTTTAGAAATCGTAGCTGAGCATTGCCCCTTCAAAGTGGGTAGGTTTCGTTCATTTTCAAAAAGAGGCTTTAAGTATTTGTTTTTATCGTTTTGCCACTCCACTGAGATTGCTTGGCGAAATTCAAACTGGCGAACGGGTACATAGTCTGGGGCAATTGCAGAGGGCGGAATGGGTTCAACAGCAAGACGTGGGATATCAGAATAAATATTTTGTGCATGGAGATCTGATCTTAGATTTGTGAGGCTGTGCTTGGATTTAACAGTTGCGCTACCTATGATTGCAAGTTGTTTTAAATGGAGCGAACTTTGTTGCGCTTGATTTGCGGCAAGTTGAGCGCGCAACCCCGGCACAGCCGGAGGGTTTGACACTACAGCAACGGCAAGACTTGCTTTCAATATTTTTTCTTGAGCTCGCAAACCCGTTGCCTTTGGGTTAAGGGCTTGCAATTGATTAAGCGACTGAACCATTTCTTTTTGAATCGACAGTAGCTCTTTGCGACATTTGTAATGCGTGGATGATCGGGTTTTCAAATATAAACCCAGAGCAGAAATAGAAATTAATAGCGTCACCAAGACAGGCAAAAATCCAATCAGACCGAGCATTATAAAGCCACGCTGTTTCATAGTAACCTGTCCATGTTAATTGTTAAATTTCGTGTATGGATGTGGTTCTGATCAAATACGACGGTCATTGTCCCGTTGTATTTGCGATCAATCATGCGAATGTATACGTTTACTGATGTCTTCCATGGCAGGATTGCTTGTAAGGTGTCTTCAGCCTCTTTTTTGCAGTTATTCGGCAGACGAATTTCTTCAGCACAAATGAGCGCTTCGTGTAGAATATAATCACAAATTAAGACGCTCACCCCCCGATAAATGGATTTTGCAATCCCAGGCCCCCAGAATAAAAAATTGAAAACAAGAATAACTGCGGGAATCATCTGACGACAGCTCCCTTAAGAAAATCACCCAGGTCCTTGCGCTTGTATTGGCCTTCGTTGACTTCAACTTTTCCGACATCCTGTGGGTCGCCTTGAATGGCGTTGGCAATTCCGGCAAACTTGCGTGACATACTGCTGCCGACGACACTTAAAATGCTGATTGTGGCCACACCCATTAAAGCAACAATAATTAAATACTCGATAAGGCCCTGTCCATCTTGATTTGAAAACTTCATGCAAAAGCTCCTTTGCAGAAGAAGGAGTGCAAAAAGCAAAAGCCAGAGGAACTGGCTTTTATCGCATCTGGGAAACATTAAGTCCGGTTATCGGATTATTTCTTTTTCTTGCCGGATTTTTTATTGGAAGTTTTTTTAGCAGGAGTTTTTTTAGTTTTTGTAGCAGGCTTTTTTGTAGATGAAGCCACGGTCTTTTTGGCTGATTTTGCAATTGTCTCGATTTTAATCTTTACCGGAGCCAATTTTGCAGCAGCGGCATCTTTGGCGGCTTTTTTTAAGGCTTGCTTTGGATCCATTTTAGACTCTTCCATTGCAGCAGGCTTTGTGGTCTTTTTTATTTTTCGGGCTACGAAAATACGATCAATAATTGCCAAAGCCTCGCGACGCAAATCGTTTTCAAAAATGAATCGGTAAAAGCCTTCAAGCTCGGGCCCATTTCTAAATTTTTTTGGCGATACTGGGATTTTCTCAGACTGGAAAAAATCGATCGATGCTCCGTCTTTTGATACCTTAACTACTTTTTCCATCTGTCCTCCAATGGTTACGGTTGGGAGAGTATAAGGGCTAATGACCTATTGGGTCAATACTCAAAAGAGTTATATGCATGGTTAAGGCTGTGGGGTATAAAATGCTCGGGTTAATACGCATTTAAACAGCTGAAATTTTTATAGGTTTTACATGACTTTGCTCGATGGAAAAAAAGTCGCTGAACACTGGCGAGAGCTGACCAAAAAACGCGTCCAAGCGTTCGTAAAAAAAGCAGGAAAACCCCCTGGATTAGCAGTTATTTTGGTGGGCGAAGACCCCGCCAGTAAGGTTTACGTTCGCAACAAAAAGCTTGAATGTGAACAGGTTGGGATCCGTTCTTTTCAGCATAATATTGAAAGCTTTGCCCCGGTCGAAAGCCTTTACGATTTGATACGAAAATTGAATTTAGATTCAAATATTCACGGCATTTTAGTGCAGTTACCGCTGCCAGATGCATTTGATAAAAACAAGGTGCTGTCATTGATTTCTCCATTCAAAGATCCAGACGGGATGACTTACGAAAACCTGGGTTATTCTTGGGCTGGGCAATCGCGCGTTAAATCATGCACCCCGCAGGGGGTTATGGAAATTCTTAAGTATTACAAAATTCCTGTGGCTGGAAAGCACGCCGTTGTTGTTGGACGATCAAATATAGTCGGCAAACCGATGGCGCTTTATTTAATGGAAGCAGATGCCACCGTCACGGTTTGCCATTCCAAAACAAAAAACTTGGAAGAGATAACTGCGACCGCAGACATACTGGTCGTTGCAGTCGGACAACCCAAATTGATTGGTAAAGCAGGTGTAAAAAAAGGTGCTGTGGTTATTGATGTGGGAATGCACAGGCCTGCTGACGGAAATTTGTGTGGCGACGTGAAGTTTGAAGAACTCGAGGGCTGGGCGTCGGCAGTAACGCCTGTGCCCGGTGGGGTGGGACCCATGACAATCGCAATGCTTATGAAAAATACGGTCGATTTGGCTGAATTGACAGTGTAGGTACAAATGTCTAATGCAAAAAAAACACCATTGTATTCTGAACATCTAAGACTGAACGGCCGCATGGTCGAATTTGCTGGCTGGAATATGCCTGTCCAATACGCAGGGATCAAAGAAGAACATCACGCCGTCAGAAAGGCGGTGGGTCTGTTTGATGTGTCCCACATGGGCGAAATTTTTGTCCGCGGGAAAAATTCATTTGCGACGCTGCAGTGGCTGACGTCAAATAACATCGATAATCTTAAAGACGGACAAGCGCAGTATTCTTTGTTGCCCAACAAACACGGGGGGCTTGTCGACGACATCATCGTTTATTGTATAAAGAGGCATCAAGAATATTTAGTATGCGTGAATGCATCCAATACTGAAAAAGACTTTGAATGGATGAAAAACAATAATCGTGATGCAGACATTGTAAACGAAAGCTTAAAATGGTCGCAAATTGCGGTTCAGGGGCCAAAGGCTATGCCGCTGCTTGAAGATGTTTTCAAACAAGATCTGGATGCGATACCTTCTTTTCATTTTCAAAAAATTGAATTTCAAGGTTACGACACGATTGTCGCCCGAACAGGCTACACTGGCGAAGATGGCGCTGAGATCTTTTTGCCAAATGAAGTTGTTGTTGATTTATGGCATGAGCTTTTGGAGCAAGGCGAAGAATACGGTGTAAAGCCCATTGGCTTGGGTGCGCGCGATACTCTTCGTACTGAAAAGAAATTTTCCCTGTACGGAAATGAAATCGACGACACAACCAATCCCATCGAAGCGGGCTTGGGTTGGGTTGTGAAACTGGATAAGGGCGAATTTATAGGCAGGGATATTATTGCCCGCGTCAAAGAAGAAGGACCGAAGCGAAAGTTGGTTGGGTTTAAAATGTTAGACAAGGGAATTCCAAGGCATGGCTATAACTTAATGGATTTGGATGGAAATATGATCGGAATTACAACGAGTGGTACAATGTCGCCGTCATTGGATGAACCCATTGGCATTGGGTACATAAAAACAGAAAAAGCCGCTCTAGGTAGTGAGTTTTTTGTTGAAATTCGCAATCGAAGAGTTAAAGCTCTTGTGGTAAAAACACCGTTTGTTTGAACAAAGGACTTATAAGCATGAAATATTTAGTTCCTGAAGACTACTATTATACCAAGGACCACGAGTGGGCCCAAGTGGACGAAAATATAGTCACCGTTGGGATCACAGATTACGCGCAGTCATCACTGGGTGAAATTGTGTATGTAGAGCTTCCGGAAGAAGGCCAAAAGGTTGGTCAAAACGATACTTTTGGTGTTGTTGAAAGCGTAAAAGCGGTGAGCGATTTGTATTCTCCAGTTACGGGAACTGTAATCGAGGTGAATCACGCGGTTATGGAAGAACCTGCAACTTTGAACGACGATCCATCAAATGATGGTTGGTTGATTCGAATTGAAATGGATAATGAACGCGAGTTAGCAAATCTAATTCGTGCTCCAGAATATAAAACGCTAATTGGAAAAGATAAAAAATAATAAATTGCCCGGCTGGTGAAATTGGCAGACACACTAGACTTAGGATCTAGCGCCGCGAGGCATGGGGGTTCAAGTCCCTCGCCGGGCACCAGTTTTCGGGGGTGTTTCATGTCGGAGTCTTTAAAATCCCCTCATCCAAAGAGAAAATGGACTAATCTCGAAATGGCGAACCAAATGTTTAAGGACGCCTTTCTTGTTAAGAAAACGCGATTTTCGCATTTGCATCCTGAACTATCCGATGAGGAACTTCATAGGATGACTGCCGAGTATTTTAGAAAGCTAAACGAGGAAAAATCAAAGTGAAGAGTCTTCTCGACGTCTTAAAAGATGTGGTCAAGCGGTTCGATGACCTAGGCCTCGACTACTTCCTCGTCGGCTCACTAGCCACAATGTATTATGGCCGAGCCCGATTCACTCAAGATGTAGATTTAGTTGTTCGAATCAACGCTCGCCAGGTCATGCATTTTGAGAAGATGTTTCCTCTCGAAGAATATTATTGTCCTCCCCGGGAGGTTTTACACGACGAGGTCTTAAGAAAAGGGAGTTTCAATCTTATTCACCAAGAATCGGGGATAAAGGTAGATGTTGTGCTCGACAAAGAGACGGAGTTTTACGAGTCTGAATTCGCTCGACGAAGAAAATTGACTATTGCTCCCGGCATTGAAATCTTTATTGCATCACCCGAAGATCTAATTTTACAGAAACTCGCCTATTTCCAGGAAGGGCGATCAGAAAAACACTTAGATGACATCCGCGATGTTCTGGTGAATGTTGAAATTGATGAGGCCTACATTAATGAATGGGTAGAACGCCTTAACTTGAAAGCTGAATGGGGCAAAGTATGAGGCGGAGAGAAGCTGCGTCACAAAATCAGCGCCCTCGGGATTCAGGAATAATTCGAGTGATATAAATTTTTTATGTATGGGGGAAAAAATGAAAATTATCATGTCCTTTTTGGGAACAGTGTTACTGTCATCATCTGGAGCGTTGGCTTTTCCAGCGGTGGGCGATCGTGCTGAATACTCAGGAACCGAAACTATATCTGGACACTCTGTGCCTTTTCAAAAAACAATTGAACTGACTGCGTTCGATGAATCTTTAAATCAATTTAAATACGTTGAAACAACGGTTCAGGCGGGCCAACAAACCAATGTTGAAGAGACTTGGGTGGATGCTGATTCATTAATATCTAGCGCCGAGGTAGAATATTTGCTCAGTAACTGTTCGGGTGATGGTAGCGTATTGGAAAAGGTATATGTTAAAGCTGGCGAGTTTGACACATGTAAACTCTCTAACTCTTCGGACGAATATGGAAATATCGGTAATGTACCATTTGGCTTCGTCAAATTAGCTAGAGCTGGCTGGTATATGGAGCTAGGTGCTTTTTCGTCAGGAAAATGATCGCTCTTGCCCCGCCTGGGCTGGCTAGCTATGGCTGTAAATTTGCACAATGACTGTTAGGGGGGAGAAAAAAAGGAGCTTTCCGTGGCGAAATACCTCGTGGCGTTGCTTTTTTCTCTGGTCTCGTTAGATGGGTTTTCATTAGAAATTAAGAAGCTTGACGAATATACAATTCGTTATGGTTTCAGTGATTTGTATCTTCAGGTGCGAGACCCTAAAAAACAATTAACCATTGCTATTATTGATAATGGCTTTAGCGGATATAAAAAAGAAATTGGAAAAACTCTACCAAGACAAACGAAATACATACCCAGATCTAAAAGCTCTACTCCATCAACATCAACACATGGACTAACGACAGCTCAAATTTATACGGCCTTTGTTGCAGATGGCTTATTACGGTCCGATTTGGAGCCCCAAGTATATTTGATTGAAGTAAAAGACGCCTCTGATTTCCCTCATGCAATGGATGAGGTCTTGGCCCGAAACGTAGATATAGTTGTTCACACCCCCGTTTATGAAGTAAGCGATAAGGATGCTCGTAATATTAACTTCCAAGTGAAACGCGCCACAGATGCTGGCGTGGTGTGGGTAAATGCAAGCGGAAACTTTGGTATGACGTCGTACAGCTCGGCCGTGGGTGCTCCCGACAGGGACGGAACAATTCTGATTCCAACTGAAAACAATGCGATAACAGTGATGTGCGATCGTGAAAATTGCGAAGGAGAACTTTCTCTAATTTGGAATACAAATCAAAATGGTACTACAGCAGACCTGGATCTCATTCTACTTGATAAAGATTTTAAAACCCTATCGAACTCGGGCAGGACAAAACCTGGAGAGTTGCGAGAAATTATTTATGCAAAGCTGCCGAGAGGCAGGTATTATCTAATCGTAAAAGATCGTGGTCATAATTTCGAAGGATCTGGAAAAATTCGAATCCTGGCGGAAGGACATGGGTTGCGATTTTTAAATTATACTTCAGATGAGAGTGTTTTTGCGCCTGCCGACAGCCCATATGTCATTACGGTTGGCGCGATTGATACGAACGCGTCTTCTGAATCCAAGTCAAAAAAGAAGCCAGAAATTCTTTCGCCATCTAGAATTGAAACCGATAAAGGAGTCATTTTGGGGTCTTCCTCTGCTGCGGCCATCGTTGCAGCAAAAATTTCTCTTATGAAAATGCGTGCAAATCATTTGGGGCGGGAAGGTCTAATTGCGCGTTTGACCGGTCGTCCAGAGCGGCCAGCGCCTGCTGTCGTGGCGAGAAATACTCCAGTAGAAACAAAACCACCTCCAAAGCCGCCACTACCTCCCATCGCAAAAATCGAACCACAGCATGCTGTGGTAGAGGCGCAAGAAAATCTAAAAAAACTAGTTGAGAGGCTACCGGAAGAGCCAAAAGCCACTCCTGTTGTGGTTCCCGTAGTTGCTCAAGCCAAGGCACCAGAGAAAGTGAGCCCAACGCCAAAACAGTATATTGTGACGACCCTTAAGAAAGAGAAAGAGTTTGTTCCAATTGCCCCAATTGACCAACCAGATGTTGGGGCAAGGGGAGTTCGCCCTGCTGGTTTTGTCGGCAACCCTAATTTTGTTAAAACAGGTCAGAGGTTGGACACAAAAAAAATAAGTGTAGTGTTGAGAGATTTTCCAAGACCGCCGCCACCACCACCCCCTGCTGCCGGAGTTGGAATCTCTGCGCACATCTTGGGTCTGATTCCAACAAATTCGACCTGTTATGAAATGGTGGCGGTTGGTGCCCAAGAGCCTTATGTAGAGTACTTGATATTGCATGGAGCGGTTGTGGTCGATACCAAGTCAGGCCTTCGTCTGATGACAAACTATGATCCGATAACATTTTTCCCAGGAAAACGCCGTTGGCGCACAGACGACATGATTGTGGCTTCGCCTGAAGGTTTGCGTCTTATTCCTCGGACAGAAATAAATAAGATACCAAATTACTGGATCGAAGTTTTCCAAGCACCAAAGGATTTTCCAATGTGCAGTCAGGTGCGAGCCTAGCTATTTCATTTTAATGGAAAGCCCGAGCGTAAAGCGAGCCACTATTTCGTTATTATCAGCGGGCGTGTAAGCATCAATTGGAATGTCTTCGGTTATGCGATTACCGGTTTCAGATGCTTGATTGATCATGCGCTCGATTTGTTCTCCGGCAGAACAGCGAAAAACAACATCATGCTCTGCGCGTTTTAAAAAATCAGCTTTAAAATTTTTAAAGATGGGAATCATTTTTTTTATTGGATGGCTATCGCCTTTGTAGAGCGCAAAAACTGCGACGACGGCATCGGCTCCAATCGCCAGTGTTCCCAGATACATACTACCCACGTGATTTTTTGTAATTTTGTTGAGCGGCACCAATATTTCGCAACAGTCGCTGTCCAACCGAGTCACTTTTGGCCGGATTAAAAATAAAAGAGGAATCTTTGTTAAGCCAAACAAGCGTAATTTCGTTGTCGGTGAAAGTTTTAGCATATACCTCCAAGGTACCCACTCACTTTTGGCGTAACGGCGCGTCTAAGTTAGACGCGCCGTTACGCCAAAAGTGAGTGGGTACCTTGAGACTAGCATGATAGTGTTTTGGGGTAACTAAAAAGGGGGGACCTTGTGAAAAAAATATTACTATTATTACCTTTTATCTTTTCAACCGCGCTTGCGCATGAGTGCATTCCTTATTCTGCAATGACTGGATTTGAAGTGACATCTTCGAGTTCTCTCATAGTATATACATCAGGAGCACGTGACTTTAATGTAACCACAGGGGTTTGTCTTGGCCTTTGGGATGCTCAAAGAATCGGGTTCAGGTCTTTTTCATCTTTCCAAGTTTGTGATACGGATCGTTTATTGGTGATCGATGCATTCACAGGTGCTGTAACTGACACCTGCTGGATCGACCATATTACTATTCGTTAGAGCCAGTGCTGGCGACGGAACCAAAGATAAATGGCCGTCGCCACGGCAGCCATAATTAAAAGCACGCCATAGTATCCCAGTGGATGATTCAGTTCAGGCATATGTGTAAAGTTCATTCCGTAAATACTTGCTATAAAATTTAGCGGCAAAAAGAAAACACTAAATACAGTAAGAACGCGCATCACTTCATTGGATTTGTGGCTAGCTTCATTGGTTTTTTGCGACGCGAGTGTAATGTGTAAACTGATCAGACTGTTCACATTATCCAAAACTTCGTCAGCATAAAAATACAAACTGTCTAAACTTTCACGTACCTGCCCCATATTCAACCGAGGCAACACATCAATTGAAAAGCGCAACATTCGTTTTATCACTGCAGATTTTCGTCGCAGATAATAACCCTGTTGTACGATTGCAGATGATCCGCGTGTATTAAAAAGCTTTGTTTCAAGTTCATCTAATTTTGTTTGCATATCATTCAGCGGAACTTCATAGGACCAGACAACGGAACTGATCAGATCTGATATTATGAGATTCATCGAAGTCTTATTTACATCTGAAATCGCGGACCACTGTATGCGCAATTGCTCCAAATAGGGCTGATCTTTTCGATGGATAGATAAAATAAAATCTTTCCCGACAAAGATACAAAGCTTCCGAGTCAATTCGTTAACTGTATCTGCGTCGTTTGTAGCATATTCATCGTATGCCCTCAAAATTAGAAATGTGTAAGCATCTGTTTTTTCATATTTTGGCAGGTGCTGCGGGTCCAAACACTCTTCTACCACAGAAAGCGGCAAGTGATATTTTTTTGCGACATCACGAAGACCGTCTTCGTTCGGGTCAAAAATATCCATCCAGTGAAATGAATCCTGCTTGGACTGGACAATGTTTTTTTTCATTATATTTCTACCTGGATGCCGACCTCAATCACTTGATCACTGGATATTCCATAGTAGTTCGTTGGTCGTTGTGCATTTCGTGACATAACAGCAAACAGCTTTTCGCGCCAGATTGCCATCCCAGGGTGACCGCTGGCTAAAATAGTTTCTCGACCTAAAAAGAATGTCGAATCATCAAGCGAAAAGTCTATGCCTATTGTTTTGCAAGACTCCATAATTTCTGTGATTTTTGGAGCCTCGGTGAAACCATATTTGGCAACAATACGATAAAAATTTGGAGCTAGCTTTTCTATGTTCAAAAATTCAGATTTTTTTGTTACCGGGATTGCTGCTGTTGTGATTGTGAGGATCGCAATTCGCTCGTGCATGACTTTGTTGTGTTTTAAATTATGCAAAAGAGGTAGTGGGATACCCCACGGATCGCCAGACATATAAATTGCCGTCCCAGGAACGCGCGTCGGAGGATTGGCCTTGATTTTTTGAATAAACTCATCCACAGATTGCGAGCGTTTCTTTAAATGTTCACGCAAAATTTTTCTGCCCGTGCTCCATGTGGTCATAACAAGGTATACAAGTCCCCCCATCACAAGAGGAATCCAACCTCCGTCTGGAATTTTCGCGATACTGGATGTTAAAAACAGAAAGTCGAGAGCTAAAAAAATGAATAAAAATGGAGCGGTTTTATACCAGGGCCATTTCCACACATGCCAGGCAACGGCCGCAGCGAGACACGTTGTAATCGCCATTGTTGCAATGATGGCTACTCCATACGCGGCGGCAAGTTCCGCAGAAGATTTAAATT
>CAUJEF010000077.1 GCA_963169515.1 Bdellovibrionota bacterium | reverse complement strand
TATAACGTGAAAATACCTTCATCGTTTTCACATGATCGTCAATGGTGAGTTGCAAAGCGGCGGCAGCCCAGTCAGCGTCCGGGACCCAAGTTCCCCGCTCCTGATGGAAACGCACAGCATAGTCCCGAACTCGCGTTTCTTTCAATAATCCGCGGGAAGCGTCGTACTTCCAAACCTCATTATTGTGGTGGGCAATGAGAATATTTTCTCCACCCTCTTTCGCCCATTTCCATCCCGCATCCGGATCATCAATGCTGAAGGTCTGCGCTTGCCAGTTCACATCTTTGGGCAATGCCAACCCTTCAGGGGGATAAGGCTGCATAGAGGTACGGGTATATTCACTCAAAAACAACGGTTCAAGGCCGCCCGATACGTTATTCGCAAGGACCGAGCTGTTTCCCGTCGGTTGAATAGATAACAAATGACTGTTGCGAATACCCTTTTCCCGAATGCGATCGAGCGTTTTCGACGAGAGGCGTTTCACGAATTTACCGGCCAAATATTTTTTCTCGTCATAAAGCAGGAAACTACCTTTTTCCTCGGCAAGGTCCGCAGAAGCACTATAGGCTTCGTTCATAATAAAAGACGCAAGCTCTTCCGTAAGCTTCAGTGCTTGAGCCGATCCGTAACGGACCTTCATCATCATTAAGGCTGATCCGTAACCGAGCACTCCGAGACCTATTCGCCGTTTGTTTTTCAGATTTTCTTTTTGTTCATCAAGTGGAACATTCGTGCGGTCATTGACGTTATCCATGAACCTAACAGCAGTACGCACCGTTTCGCGCAAAAGTTGGAAGTCCCAAGTTTGTTTTTCTGGAACCACAAATTGCGTAAGATTGATCGATCCCAATAGGCAGCAGCCCCCGACGGGCAAGACCTGTTCCCCGCAAGGATTTGTTGCATTAATATGTTCGACATAATACAGATTGTTCAACCCATTGATCGTGTCAGGGAATAATACGCCGGGTTCGTTACGATTATATGTCGAGCGCATGATCAGATCCCAAAGGGTATTGGCGTTCTCAAAGGTCTTATAAACTTTAACCGGAAAACCCTTCCCCTTCCATTCGGTTAAATTGCCATTCCAATATTTTTTATAAGCGTCTTTAGCCTTTTCATGGTCTGGAAACTCCAAGTTCCACGACAAATTATTTTCCACCGCGTGCATGAAATCGTCAGAAATTAAAACTGACATATTAAACCGAGTTAGCACTCCGGGCGTCTGTTTTGCAGTAATAAATTCCTCGATATCGGGATGATATACTGACAGAGTGACCATTTGAGCGCCTTTACGGATTTTCTTTTTACCCCGCTCTTCTTTTTTTCTAATCCCGCTTCCCGCGGTTATGACGGCGCTTTGAGTGTCCCACATTTCCAAAAGTTTGACGGCTCCGGGCGAATCGCCGCCTATTCCATCCACATAGGCACCGCGCGGTCGCAATACGTCGGCACAGAATCCATAGCCCCCCTCGGATTTCAATATCAAAGCCTGACGACGAAGCTCATCCAGAATACTGATCATCGAGTCCTGATCTTCACCCCTAAATCCGCTGACAAAACAATTAATGTATGTCGTACCGTTCAATCCGGTACCAGCATTCGAGGTGATGCGGCCTCCCGGTACAAATCGGAAGTTTTCAAGAATATCCAAAAATTTCTCGGTCCAATAAGCGCGAAGCTCCGGCCTCTCCACAGAGGCTATGTCTTTCGCTATTGCTAAATGCCGATCATTAATGTTTTTTTCACCGGCAAATTTGTAGGTTAAATTAAAAACCTCAGCGGAAAAATCGTCCGCAAATTGGGTATTGCGCTTCTTTGGCCCTACAATTCGAGATCGTTCCTTGTTGTTTTCAACTGGCAGAAATTCTAAATCCATTAGGCTTTCCCTTTCATATGCAATTTTTGGAAATCTGAGCGCGATGGCGCCTTAACAAGATCATATATATTGGACGCTCCAGTTCCAATAATTTCGATGGCGATCGCTGCGCCGCATTTTTAAAACTGGCACACTTGTGTGTTGGTAAAGAAAGATTCCGTTCATCTAACCTATTATTTTTCTTGTAAAAATGAGTTCCGCAAATGTGATGCTCACGGTATTGAGCGGCGCTGCCTGAGAGCAGCCCTAGATTTTTACAATAAAACAATAGGTTAGGTTAATTCTAAGGCTGATATTTCAACACGCAAGTGTGCCAGTTTTTGTTGACATAGATGTCTGCTATGTCTCTAATAAAAAAACACGCTTCTAGGGGGGCACAATTAAATACATATATATTTTTACCTTAACAATGTTAGGCTTTTCTGCGTCCGCGACAGAAAATGAAGTTAAAATTACTTCGTTCAATTACACAGGCTCTAACACCCAAGTCGCAGAAATCTGCGGCGAGCTGCAAACTGTTGATAATCAAATAAAAATTGTTGAAGTCACATCTGATCCAAACTGGAAAAGACCTGGTTTTTACTCAACAATTGTTTCTGAAAGTGGGAAGTTCTGTTTGACAATTTTTACGCTAACGGGCAATGCCGAAGCAAGATTGCGCGGCAGTAATCAACTTTACAAGGCCAACGTAGCGGCACTCGGTGTCACCATACGCAATTAAAGCTAATCTGATTACATACATTTAAAGCGCATTTCAACGGTGTAGCCATCGCCAAGAGCCGCGTCACCAGCTGCACCCCCCAAGCCCACAAGACCGCCAAGATTGGATTCTTTGCGCCCGCCAAAAACCCACACGGCACCACCAACAGATTTCGCAACCTTAGTAACTCGCTTTGCATTTTTATAGCTTTTTTCATCCATATCGCCCGTGTATTTCTGATCTTCATTTATAAAAGCCGCATGACTCCCGCGCTCCTCACAAAAATGGTTAGCTTGTTTAATGGCGTCTTGGGCCCCTTCTTCAGTATCTTCCGCCTTCACAACGACCCTGTGTATGCCATCAGCGCCCGGGCGTACATCACGATGATGTGCACACGCGGACAGTGCCAAGGAAATTCCTATTAATCCCAAAAACATTTTCATAAATTACGCCCCTTCTAGTTCATATCAAAACTAAACTTTTTTGGAAGACATGACAACTTTATAAATAAATTATGATTTGGGTCATATAAGGTTGCGGAAGTCTCATATGAGATGTAATGGATAGAGGAGTAAATCATGAACGATAAAAAAAACACACCCCTTGCCTATTCTTGTTCGGGATGTTCCTCGGCGGCACAAATGGCCAACTATCTGGCATTACGCCTAGACCGGCAGGGAATTGCAGAGATGAGCTGCATCGCAGGCGTTGGTGGTGACGTGAAAAGCCTGGTGGCAACAGCCAAATCTGGGAGACCGATTCTGGCAATCGACGGATGCCCATTAAAATGTGCGCTCAACTGTCTAAAAAGGCACAATGTTACACCATCCACCCACATTGTACTTTCTGACTATAAGGTGTCTAAAAAATATCATGAAGATTTTAATTCTGACGAGGCAAACCATCTTTTGGAAGACATAATTGGAAAAGTTAAAAAAATGAAAACTGGCAATGAATAAATTAAAACCCGAATTACTGATGCCTGCGGGCTCTTTAGAAAAATTAAAAGCCGCCCTCGATTTTGGCGCCGATGCCGTTTATGCCGGTGTTCCGATTTTCAGTCTGCGCGCTCGCGAAAATGAATTCTCGTACGAATCCCTTGAAGAAGGAATTCGTCTTACGAAAGATAAAAACAAACAGCTCTATCTGACTGTGAACATTTTTGCGCGAAATGCAAAAATAAACGCTTTCACAAAAGCCTTAGACAAAATCGCTTCATTGAAACCCGATGCGCTTATCATGAGCGATCCAGGTTTAATCGACATCGTAAAAGAAAAATTAGATGTTCCGATCCATTTATCCGTTCAATCAAACTGCATGAATTGGCGGTCAGTAAAATTTTGGCAAGCCCAAGGTATTTCTCGAATTATATTAAGTCGTGAGTTAAGGCTTACTGAAATCCAAGAAATCAAACAACGTGTTCCGGACATAGAGCTTGAGGCTTTCGTGCACGGCTCAATATGCATCGCCTATTCCGGACGCTGCCTACTTTCCCAGTATATGAGCCACCGGGACGCGAACCAGGGGGTCTGCGACAACAGTTGCCGATACCCATATCGGCTTTATAAAGAATCTGAAATTGCACAACACGACTTTTATTTGCAAGACTTACGTGATCCTGCCGAATTTTATCCTATTGAGGAAGATGAGCATGGGACTTATATCATGAACTCTAAAGACCTCTGCCTGATTGAGCACCTTAAAGAAATTGTTGATGCCGGAGTTATCTCACTTAAAGTAGAGGGTCGCACAAAGTCTGATTTTTATACCGCAATGGTCGCTCGAAATTATCGACGAGCGATTGATGATATGATTGCGGGGAAACCATTTGATCAGGGACTGGTGACAGACCTTAATAAGCTCTCCCCTCGCGGATATCATAAGGGATTTCTTTTAGGTAGCCCTGGCAAAGACGCACAAAATTACGAATCAAAGACCCACCGCCAGCACAACTATATCGGTGTTGTTCAAAACAGTGGCGACAATGAAACTACTCTTGAAGTAAAGGGGCAAATTCGCATAGGGCAAGAAGTGCGGGTCATTACCCCATCTGAAGAAGCCACGGCAACAGTTGAAGCTTTGTTTGACGGTAATGGTAACCAAAAAGAAATTTTACATCCAGGCACGGGATTGGGGCGCGTTCGACTGTCAAAAATAATCAATGAACAAGCATACCTTGTGCAAGCGTGATGAAGCAGATTGAAAGTTTACGAAAACAATTGGACAAGCTCGATCTGCAAATTTCAAATCTTTTAATTGCCCGCTTAAAACTATCGACAAAAATCATAAAAAGAAAAGTTTCCCTCGGACTGCCTGTGACAGATAGGAAGCGTGAGAGATATGTATTCAATCTTGTCACCAAAAAGCGAACCCAAAAAGAAAAAAAATTTCTTAAAGAAATTTACAAAACAATTTTCAAGGTCCGCCGTTCTCTTTTTGTACCTTTTTGAAATAGGTCAACTTCACTGGAGAATTACGAAAGACCCGGTATAGCTAAGCGATATGGGGCTTAACGGTTTCAACGACGAACCTGGCATCCTTAAAGGCTCTATCGGCGTCTTTTTTCTTGTAGAATTCCATGGGCGTCAGATCCTCACTACCGTAAAAAGACAGTTCTCGATCTCGACGCATCATTCTGGATATTTCAATTAAGTTTTCCAGATTTTTTTGAATGATCGCAGGGAATCGATCCTTTTCTTCACTTAAGATCGTGGAAACATCGTGGATGCGAGGGATTTCAATATTGAACTGTCGCAACAGGGATTTCAAAGACAACTCCACGATTTCCTGGGATTCCCGGACGACATCGGCCCATGATTGCTTTTGGTACAAAACCTCAACGGCCAAGAGCCGGATCTCCGATCGTGTAATATAATCCTTTGCCAACCCTTTATTATGCATATATGCCCCTTAACCCTCGCGCCTTAGCCCCTTACCCAATACGGGTGGCCATGACTCCATTTTCTTTTGTAATGCCCAGTAATGATCAATTGCTTAAGCTGACTCAAAAGCCGTGTCACTATTTGTCCATTTTCAAATAGAACTTTACCCTCCAAAGCCGCTTCAAACCAAATACCCCCAACATTTTTTATGTCTCGTGGATAATTGACAAATTGTGGGGACACTTTTGGAAACCGCGGTTCGATAAATTTATCCCAGCGATCATAAATGTCACGATTCAAACTCACTTCCGATTTTAGAACTATGAGCAGATCTTCATCAGAAGTCTCAGTATGATCGCCACGGGCCTTGGATCCAAACAGGACAACACCCACTAAGTCTTTTTTATAAGTACCTTGGATGAGATCGACCCTGGAATCAGCAGGAGATTCCATTAACTTCTCTAAAATAAATTGATTCAGGGATTTCCCTAGCGCCGAAGCATCTCTAGCAATCTTGCGATGCAACCCAGCTGGGATCCGCAATACAAATTTACCGGAAAATGAGCTCATCGAGTAAATCTACTCCTTTGGAGATTGTAGTGCTTTCAGCACACCATGGTATCACAGTACTATAGTATCATGACTCTCAAACCACTACTAGAACATTTTTTATAAACATAATGACTAACTTAAACAGCTAATTTTACTGCATAAATTGAGCTAAGCCTAGGTAGCGCCAAAGGTACGGCCTACCCTCTAAGGTACGCCGTTCCCTTTCAGGAGACAGCGCGCCATTTTGTTTGCGTGTTTACGGCGCGCTGTCTCCTGAAAGGGAACGGCGTACCTTATTGGTTGGCGTTGATGCGGACGCGCTCCAAGACGGGGGTGAAGCTGGAATCTCCGCCGTTTTCGAGGGTCACTTGATAGCGGAAGTATCGATTTGGCGGGAAATTGAGTAGGTTTTGAATTGCAGAAACAATGGTTGGCGCTTCTGTAAAATACGTAGCGGCTGTGCCGTCAGGGCCTGCGAAAGTTTCGCCGGAACACGCACCATCATCGCAGGTCTCTACTTGAACCTTGAAATTGCCTTTGCCCCGCCGATACAAATCAAGGGCTTGAGATGCCGTAAATCTCGCCGCATTGGTTGTTCCGCCCCAAATTGCAACCTCATCAATCATTCCGTCGAAGAATCGTGTGATTGTACCATCATTATAGCCGCCAATTCGGATTTGATTCGCGGCTGGGTTGATCGTATCAGATCCGTTAATAGTACCACTTGACGTTCCCCCACCCGATTTTGTCTGATCCACGCCATTTATATAAATTTTAAATCTGCTATTGGCTGCTTGCGCTGAATCGTAAGTAACAGTCAACTGATACCATTGGCCAGACTGAATGACATAATCATTAGATATCTGTTTAACGTATTCAGCACCATTATAAAACTCGACACCAATACCTTCTGTAACGCCCATCGTGGCTGAGGTATGCGCATAGATCCCCAAAAACACAGTTGAGCTTTGCACAGCTGAATATAATGGATTCCATTCTGTAAAAGTATCGGCCTTAAACCGCATGGACCATGTATAATACCTGTTACCCACGACATTAAGAACTGAATTGTCTGCAATCGAAACGGCGTCGTTGGCCCCGTCAAAATCAAGCCCCTGATTTAAAGGAGCCGTCTTAAACGTAAGCGTGCTATCCGTATCAACACCCGTTCCATGAATGTTATTCGAAGATAAATCGCTAATCCTGTTTGCCGCTGTCGTGACAAGCTGATCAACTGGCCCATTAAAATTCCAGTAACCCACAAGGTTTGCTGACAAATCCATACCATTGGTGTAACCACCCGCACCAGATGATTCATTTCCTGGGACGATTTCCTTACCCATAGGTAATGCAAGCTTTGGCCACAAATTTGACCATGTGTGGGTTGTAGTTGCGTCAATTACCCGCGATGTAAAGGTTGATACCTCGCCGCCACCGAATTGATCATACTGCCGTGAGAATATTTCTGAAATTTCCGAGTTCCCCAAAACACGACCGAATAATAAAATCTCATCCATGCGCCCATCAAATAATTGATTCGTATTGGATGGATTTCGGCCAAATCCAAGATTATAAGTAGAATCATCATCCCTAGCGCCCGAGGCATTTGTTGTCGTCGAATACGATTGCTCTACACCATCTAAATAAATTTTGACATTTGCAGCTGTCGTACTGCCATCCCATGTAACCGCAACATGGTGCCATGTGTTTAGAGTGATCGGCTGGCTCACGGTCCTCACCAACGACGTCGTGGCGTGGCCTGCTTTGAATGACAAATAGTTACTTGCATCAACATGGAACATCCACCCCCCGTAAGGATGGGTGTCGGCATTTATCTTACAAGCGATACATCCATCAGCAGCACCTGTTTCAGGATAAATCCACGCTGATACCGTGATGGCGGATAAATTGTCGACTGCAGCTCCTGCAGGAACAGAAACAAAATCATCAGTTCCGTCTAAATCAATCGATTCATTTAATTTTCCTGCAACAGATTTATTTGTTGCACCCTCTGCCGTCGAAATTGTGGCGGTTAATCCATTCGGACCTGAGTCGGCCAGAGTCGGATTTGTAGTCTCGTTCATCGTGGCGCCGTTAATGTGCCAAATTCCAACCAAATTGGTTGTATCAAATGTTGCGTCCGCGTTTTGAAGCTCACGTTCAGCCGCGGTCCACGCCTTCATTCGTACACCGCTTGAATATTCGGAATTAGAATAAGACCCACCACCAAATTCCGAGCCACCGTTATCATCGTCCACAAAGTAGCTCGCACCGGCCTCGTGCCCGCCAATGTCCCAGCCTGTCCCCTGCGGTCGAATTGTATTAATATAGTCCTTCATTTCGCCGCCTGGGAACGTGGATGCTAAGGTTATACCCTTGTTTTTTGCAATTGTGTCATTATCCGCAAGACGGAAATCTTTTCCCGCTGCATTTTCAAATGTGGGAAGAGTGCCGCTTTGCTCGTTTGCTCCGTCATAAGTCTCCCCTGCAACGCTGTAGACATTATTTGACGCCTCAATGTATGGCTTATCCGTAGCGCTCAGGCAGCCAGCTGGCCAATCGCAATCTAGAATATTATTTTTCAAATACATAAAGCCCGAATAAGCAGTGTAGTCCATGTAATAGCGGTCACAGGAATACATCGTATTGTTGTAAATGTAATATGTGCCTCCGCTAGTCAGATATAAGCACATAGTGCTGTCGGGTCCGGCCAGAAAATCATAAATAATGTTATTAAAAACGTATGCAACTATTCCGCTCTGCAGATCACTGATGGAAAGTGCTGCGGCAAAACCAGTCACAGAAGATGCATTATCAGTTATTATGTTGTCTGAAAGATAAAACTCAGCGGGTGTTTGATCTGGCAGAGCCCATACACTCACTAGGGCCTGATATGTGCCCGATTGGTAACCCTTAATCTGTAAACCTTCAATTCTTGAAAACAGCAACCGGTCAGAAATTGGATAGTTCGGGTGTCTAGTATTGATGGTCGCCTTGGAATCATCCCAAACCCCACTGTGTCTTTGTGATATGCCCACTTCCGTCAATTTATAAGGCGCAAAGATTCTAAAATAATTATTTTTCGATGTCGTCCATCCGTATAAATCAACCCCGGCTGTTTCCGGCGCGTCTGCATAGAGGGCGACGTTCCAAATTTCGTTATTGGTGGCGATGTTTCGATTTCCAGAATCAAAATTTCCCAGCGTTGCATCGATTGCAGCAATTGAAGCGTTTTCTGTTCCGGATTCAGCGCCAGAAAGTGATGTGTATGCTCTATACAAGCTCCACGTCGTGCCGGAATAGGTGTTTGAAGGCAATGATCCATCAGCTTTTCTGAATAAATAGGACGTATCCGAATACCGATGGGAAATAAAAATCACACAATCACCTGTTCCCAAAGCCGCATTGCCGCTGCAATCAAATACAAGGGCATCACCCACACCAGCATTTTTTGGCAAAGCCGACGCAAATGTTACCGCATCATCGCCAGACGTAATGGTTACAGAGTTACCTGCCCCTGTTGCCAGTGCATGCACACTGTTGGGGCCGACGGATCTGTAAATGGCCTTACCATCGGTGTCGTGCGCCCCGATATCCCAAACCGCACGGGTGCGACCTGTGATATCGTTTGTAAACGCAATATTTGCGTCCGATGCCAGGCTTGTTCCAAGATCCTTTGCCTCGCGGTCAGTTGGCGATAATCTGTAATCAAAATTGGCAGCATCAACAAACCGCACCGATTTGCTGGCCCTGTCGTTTGCTCCCCCTGTTGTAGAAGCATCGTCGGAGAGGTTGTAATTATTTGATGCATCCCAACCCCCGCCGCTTGTGTACGCATTGGCGTTGGATCCCTGAACAATATTATTTTTAATGACATGCGTGAATGGAGTATAAGAATCAATTCCATTATCGCCCGGATTTACAAACGTATTATTGTATATATAATTTAATCCATAGGCACGAATGCCGGCCCCGCCACCTGTTGTCGCAAGATCATGGACGATATTGTTATAAAAATAAATCTTTGCCGCTGAATTGATACCGGAATTTGTGTTCACCCCGACACCAATATTGTAAGGTGCAAAACCGCGTATGAGATTCGCGCTTAAATAAATTTTTGCACTTGCACCCAATGCACCAATCCCAATAACCGACGAATTGTTTGAAAACCCAGTCCGACCAATTCGTAGTCCTTCGATACTGACATTTTCATCATTGATATCAATGACAGGCCCAACAGGATCAGAAACATTAAGCTCATACCCTGCAGACCCCCAGTATCCACTGTGGCGTTGTGAAGTTCCGACGTCATACGACTCGACAGGAGTATATATATTTAATCCAAACTCCAAATTTGTGGTCCACCCATCGATGGTCACAGCCGAAGTATCCACACCATCGCCATAACACGCAAGACTCCACACCTGTTGTGCGGTAACTAAATCTTTCCCCCCGCTCCATGTATCGAAATTCTCAACAGAATCATCTATGCCCGTATTCTCGGTGCCCGTTTCCGCATTGGAAAGTGACGTGTACGCCCTGTAAAACGACCAGTCCTGGTCATTGGTTACGGCCACAGGGTCAGAACCATCGGCCTTTCGAATTTTGTAATTATTATTATCTATTCGCGCAAAAACAAAAGCGATCTGATCAATGGTACTATTCCCGTCGCTATCGTATTGAAGCGCATCACCCACTCCGATGTTGTCTGCAATGGATTTAGAAAATGTGGCCGTTTTCCCGCTGATTGTCAGATTATTTGCATTGCTACTGCCTGTTTGTATTGCCGTTGCCAGCGTTC
>CAUJEF010000076.1 GCA_963169515.1 Bdellovibrionota bacterium | reverse complement strand
CGGAGGCGATGGCACTGTTGCGGGCTCGAGAGGAGCGGCTGTCACATGGTGCTCTGTAATTCCGTGCAGGCCTTCTGAAAAAATGATGATGGGCAGTGGCGGCGGCGGCGGAATGTCTACTCAAGGCGGCAATGGCGGCGGTGTTGTTATTTTACTGGCAAAAAATATCAATCTTACTGGTGGAAGTTTACTTATAGATTCAAATGGGGGCAACGGTACCTCTGGAAGTTTTGCTAGTGGTGGCGGTGCCGGTGGTAATGTTTTGATATATGCCAAAAACGTGTTAGGCGCAGGTACATTCACAGTTAATGCCAATGGTGGCAATGGGGTGACGGCCCAAAGTGGTGTCGGTGGAGCCGGCGTTGTCGAGGTCCGCACCTGTGATCGGTCTGCTCACTCTGGTACTCTGACACTCTCGAGCACTATGGGCCCCATCGGGGCAAAAGTAGGCGCCCAGGACGCTGTTCCAATCGATGTACCTAACGATGCTGGAATTTGCGGTATGCCATAAAGCAAAACTAAGTTCACTTTTTGAATTTTCGCTTTTTAGTTTTTTGCTTTGTTTTTTTCTTTGCTTTACGCCCATTTTTTTTCTTACGATATATTTTTTTCGTTCTTTTTTTATTTTTTCTAGGCTTATTCCGCGACGACGATAATAGTGCATCTAATTTTGCTTTTAGTAGAGCGAATTTTTCTTCCCACTTCGACTCCTGTATTCGCAAAATACTTTCTACCACAAAATCCGATGCGGGTTGATTTGATGTTAGAGCCACTGCCCGCTCTAGCGCCGCAATGTCTGATTTTAGAGCTTTCAATTGATCATGGGTCGACCTTTGAACAAAATCCATGCGCTTAGCTATGTTATTGGGGGCAACGGCATCCGGGTTGATGTTTTTTAGTTCTACAAGCCATCTTAAAGATTGATACACATGTGGAGGTGCACCTGCCAGTGTCTTGGTCCAACGTGTCCATGCCGATGGATCAACTAACAGCAATTGACACATGCGCCGTTGGCTGTAGCCCAATGAAATGCGGATTTGTTCCAGATCCCCGATTTCGTATTTGATTCGTTCTTTTTCCAAAAGATATTGTTCACGCAGTGTGCGTGGTAATGTGGGTTCAACCTCATTCGAAAAACCATCGGTCGCCGCAGGCATCAAAATCTTTGATTTTTCCATTTAAATATCCCCCCATGTTCAAACATTGTGTTTTAAATGTTTATGATATGTAAATCACAACATCAAATCTTGTATTTCACAATTTATTTTATTTATAAATTAGAATTTTAAAATTTAATCTTCCAACGCATTAAAAATATTGAAGATTTTCTTGTCGCTGCCTTAAGTCTGCTGATTTTCAAAGCGAACTGTGACTTTTAGTTATAAGTCACAGTATTAAAATGTTGTAATTACTAATTAATTTAGCGACAATTTCAATATAACGTCTGTATGCTCAATGTATTAGCAAGCTGAGTTTTGAACTCGCGCGCTTGATGCAGAACAATTAAAATTGGATTCGCAACAAACAAAGGACACTCATGGCCCAACAACAACAAAGATATTCTCTGAATAAAAATAAATATCTTTTACCGTATGAATTGGATCGTCTCGAAAAAATCCTCGACGACTTCATAGAATCAGAACCGCGAAACTGTCAGGCTCTGCTACGTGCATTAAAAACAGGAGCGCGCGCACAAGAAATTTTAAATTTGAAAAAATCGAGCTTAAACCCTTACGAAGAATCGATTTTGATTCATGGCCTAAAAGGCAGCAACGATCGGGAAATTCCAATCCCCTCGCTTTTATTTAAAAAACTAACTCAGTATGCTGAAACTGTTCCCGATGAAACCCTGTTCCCCATTACCTACAACCGCTTGCGCCAGATATGGGAACACTACCGCCCTATCCCAAAAAAACTCCACGCTTTAAGACACACCTTTGCAATTCAGCTTTATAAAAAAACAAAAGATATTCGCTTGGTCCAGGTCGCTCTGGGCCACCGCAATGTGATGAACACCATGATTTATGCTGACTATGTCTATTCACAAACAGAGCTACGGAAGCTTATTCTTTGAATAACTGGTCTACCTGCCTTCAGAGTTCAGAATTAAAATAGGTCCTGGCAGAAATTAATTCCGTATATTCGATTGAGCTCCCGAATGGAATTCACTAAATTGGATGATCGGAGTCGACCACCTTGGTATTCGAACAAATAACCCTTGTTAATAAGACCCAAGTCCGTTCCTAACTTTTTTAAGAGGGGCTGCAATAAGCCTTTTCCGACCGTAATTGCAGGCGACGCCAAAGTAACCAATGAGGCAACCGCTGCCGGGTTCGGGCTGAGTTGATATCCAAAAACTTCAAAAGGAAGGGTAATTGCAGCACCTACCAAAGTGATAGCGCCCCACAATGACAATGAATCGAGAAAGGCATCTCTTGATGGAATAAAATCCTTTGTCAAATAGGACGAGGGGATCGACACCGAAGGGACAACCGCCCCATAGATAGATCCATCCGGTGCGTTGAAATACCTTAATAAACTTTCAGCCCGTGCCTCCGCCGATTCTTTTGAGCCACAAAAAACATTGCACGAATTCAATACAATACGCACATCAGATGAGACCTGTCCCCGAATTGGATTAAAAATGTCTTGCACCTGATCATCAACTGCGGATTCAAAAATCTGTCCAATATATGAAAGAGACGTAAGTTTTTCTACCCCAACGGTTTTGGTTGAGCCGTGGGTGTCAATAATCAACAATCGAATTCGGTCCGCAAGTCCCAACTGTTCGAGTATTTTAGAGCGAACAACATCGGCATCAATATGGCCATCGTCGGGAATCGATACTTGAATCAGTTTTCGGTTAGCATAGTATTGTTTTAAATATTCATTCTGCCGAGCTATATGGTTGCTAACGAAGGCTTCATTATCGATAAAAGAAATTCGTAAAATCGCATCGTCTGCAAAGACCAGTGCTCCATGTAAAAGTAACGCCGTAAATAGGCCCGCCGCCGGGAGAAAATTACAATATTTCATTGCCCTCTTCATTACAGTTTCAAGACCAGAGTTTCCCCAAGACTGTAAAGCAATAATAAAGCCAAAGATATGCCTATTTTTTGTGGTGCCGTGATAATTATTCAAAAATTAAGCTGAGTTATCTGAAATACTTAAAGTGGACAGCTAAAGTCAAACACCCTTTAAGAAGGTCTAATCCATGGATTTCTTTGGACAATCCTCAAAAAACACCTTCTAATTTACGAAGACAAAAATTTTTTTGAAGGGTGTCGCCAAAGCGACTTTAAGGATAAAGCATGACAAGAAAACTCGCATCCTTTGTGGCAGTTGGACTTTTTTGTTCAATCGTTTCTGCCGCAGATGAAAAGAAGACCGATATCTTTGACGTTCCAAAAGTCGTAGCCGTTCAAAATCGAAAATACTTTCTGAACAAGGGACTCACCTTCAATCTTGGTTATATGCCGACCGATTCTTTCACCAAAGGTTTAGTGTTGGGTGGATCATACACACACTACTTCAGTGATTTTACGGCATGGGAAGTTTTAAGTGCAAATTACGTTGTCGGCATGGAAACGGACTTAAAAAATCAATTGCAAGGTTTTGGCGTGCAACCGACAATGGTCCCTGCCTTTCCAAAGTACTACGTCACCTCAAGCATCGTTTATACCCCATTTTACAATAAGAGCTTACTCTTTAACAAAACCGTAGTTTGGGGGGAAACATCTTTTTTAGCCGGCGCAGGCGCTGCGTACTATAGCCGAAATACGGGCGTGGATGCCGATGATCCAGGGCTGACCCCGATTATTTCAGGTGGTTTGAATTTGCGCTATTTTTTATCCGAAAGCACGTCTTTAAAGCTCGACATTCGTGAACATATTGCATTTGTCGGCGGCGCAGATGGGGTTCAAGCAGTCCTCTATATTGGCCTGGGTTATACACTCCAACTCGGTGATGCCAAAGCCCCTGAAGCTTCGACTTCACCAATTGAGGGGGACGACCTTGAAAAATCGTTCTAATTTTAGAACTTGGCCCGCTGCTGCCGTCGTGCTTGCACTTACAAGCAGCGCATTGCAAAGCACGCGTGCGCAAACCAATGCAGTCTCTGAGCTAAAAGAAAACGTCGCCCCACAAAATACAACGCTCATCGATCCTTCGCAGAAGGATAAAAAGCAAACCCCATTTAGATACGAGTCCATCGATTCCGACTTTTGGAAAACTGTCGAAGACGATCTCTCGACGGAAAACTATGCATCACTCATTGTGCGAGGTGCGAAACAGATCAAAAATTTTGGCGAAGACTCTGAAGAGTCTTGGGAAGGACACCTTGCCGTTGGAATGGGCTTAAGAAATCTGAAGCTCTATTTTGCCGCTACAAAAGTCTTTTCAAATATCATAAAAAAACGTCTGGGCTCAATGGTTTCGCAAAAAGCGATTCAAGAGCTAAGCATTATTGCACAAAATAACGGCTACGATAAACTGGAAATTGGCGACGATCTGCTGGTCAGTAACGAGTTCGGAATTGTTCATCCTGAAATACAGAATTTCATCAGCTTTCATGTTGGGTTTTATGACCTTGTTAACGGCTATCGCGAATGGGCAGCACGTGAATTCAATTTGATTCAAGATAATTCTTACTGGGGACAAAAAGTAAATTATTACAAATCGTTGGCCGAAGTGGCTCGGGGCTTGGTCGATTCTGCAGAAATTAGACTTACAAATATCGCGAATAGCCCCAACGCTGACAGCAACCTGAAAAATTTAGCAAATCTTCAAATTGCTCGACTCAATTTCGAGAAGAAAGAATACGGCCGCGCAGCCCAATATTATGAAGCGCTGAAATCCGAATTCCCACTCCGTGAAAAGGGACGCGTTTTATTAGAATTTGCCTGGACAAAATATTATCTGCAAGACTACTCAAAAGCCCTCGGAATTTTGAAAGGTCTCAAGGCCCCAATGTTTGATCCATCGATTCAGCCGGAGCGTTATATTCTTGAAATGATTATATACAAGCAGCTCTGTTATTTTGAAGAGGTCAGCAAAACCGCTAACGAATTCGCCAAAAAATTTGGCCCCTCTATTGAATTGATCCGAAAACGGAAAGAGCTCAAAACAGATCCTGTACTTTCAGCTATGGCTATGCTTGATCTGAAACTTCAGTATACAGCAAATCTGATTACCCAATTGCGTACTGAATATGATGAAATAAAAGAGTTCGACATTGATGCCTACGTTGGATTTAAAGACATCATGGCCGCATACGCGTCAAAAGACCGAGAGCTACAGCAACGGTTGTATCTCCAAATTGATGAAAGGATGAATGACGTTGCCGATCTTGTACTTGATGTTGAAGAACAAGTTAAATTCCTGGACTACACTGCACGCCTTGATGCGCTTCGGGTTGTTCCAAAAGGCGAAGAACGCAACTACAAATCAGAGCGTATTTCCTTTGTCAAATTTGATAAAATCTACTGGCCCGTTGTTGATGAATTTTGGATGGATGAAATTGACGATCTCAAAATTCTAATCGACAGTAAATGCGACGGCTCGCTACCTTCCCCACCAACGAATCGTGATCTAATCAAAAAATTTGGCGAGGAATTTGAATGATGAAGAAATTTGTATTCATCATCCTTATCTTTGTGTCTTCCAGTGGCTTTGCTCAGGTGTTAAGGCAAAAAAGCCTGGCCGAACTGGAGCAAGATTTAAGAAAAATTAATGCCTCGATTGAAACAACCCAACGTAAGTTGAAAACGATCAACGACGCTACTTTTTTGCCAGATCTTTACATGGTTTTAGCGGAATTATACGTAGACAAAGCACGCTATATGTATTCCATCAAACGCATACGCAACAGCGACGTTCCGATGGAAGAAATCGACTTTGCCAATGAAAAACGACCAAAAAACTTTGCCATTGAAACCTATCAGAAGCTGATCGACAAATTTCCAAATTTCAAACAAAGAGATAAGGCCATGTTTTTTATGGCCCACGAGTATCGTGAACTGGGCCAACTCGAAGAAATGGTGAAAGTTTATTTAAAACTGACTGGTCAATACCCTAATAGTCCGTTTTGGGCTGAAGCTCAGCTGATCCTTGGTAACTATTCATTTGAAGAAAAAAAGGACTATGATTACGCATTACAAGTTTATGGAAAAATATTAAACGTAAAAGAAAGCCCATTTAAAGCTCTTGCGCGCTACAAAATGGGATGGGTCTACGTCAACCAGGGCAAATGGAAAGAATCACTTCTTTCGTTTGAAAAAGTTCTGACCGAAGATTCAAAGCTTCCACTCGAAGAGCTGCCGGAAATTTATAAAAAAACTGATGTTCGCCGGGACGCCCTCATCGCTCTTGTTTGGCCCTATAGCGAGATCGCACCCGCAACACTTATGAAAATGGGCGAATGGCGTGTCGATCCTGTAAGATATATCAAGCGACTTTCCAATAACGTCGTCAGCTATCAAAAAGCGCTGGCAAAGCTGGGGCGTCGTCTGAACATAAAACAGCGCTATCTCGCATCGACACGAGTGTATTACGAACTCGTAAAAATCACACAAGATCTCGATACACGCATGGACGCCATCGACGATCTCTACATCAACATGAAAAACACACAAAAACGATGGCCGCTTGAAGGTTTTGTTGAGCTTGTCACTGAAACCTTGAATCGGGTAAAACACAATCCAGATTTGAGCCGCTTCCAATGCCCAGAACAAGCGGAAAAGCCAAAAATCACTAAGAAGAAAAAGAAAAAAGTCGAAGACGACGAATTTGAGGAAGATAAAAAAGATAAGATTGCTGTAAAAAGCGAAAAAGACCTTGATACCAAGGATGATGGATCGTGCGCAGGAACACGCGCTGGAGCAGAGGCATTGTTAAATAAGACACTGTTTAACTATGAAGTTTATGCCCGGGATGGAGCTACACGTCTGCAAGAACGCGCAAAAGAAACACATTCTTTTGATGATTACACCCTGGCGATCCAAGCCTATCGACAATATTTGTGGGTCTATCCTGAAGGCCGATATGCATACTTGATGCATTCAAATTTGGCAGAAAGTTATTTTAAAATTAAAAAATGGGTCCTTGCTGGTATGGAGTATGAGATCGTCGCAAATTTGACTGCAAACGATGCCAAAAAGAAAAAAGACTTTCTCGATTCTGCATTAGAATCTTACACAAAAGCGCTAAAAGATCCCGAAAGCTTAAGCCGTTTACAGTTGGTGCGGGCCCGCGGCGGACTGCGTGATGTGGGCATGATGTACGTAAATGATTTCCCAAAAGACCCGGCCGTGCCAGAAACATTATTTAATATAGGCCGCTCATATTATGACGAACGAGATTTCAGAAATTCTGAAAAACACTTAACCAGTTATTTGTCTAAATTTCCACGTGGAAAAAATTCACAATTGGCCGCAGATTTAATTTTGGACGCCTATAATCAAAAGGAAGATTTTGCAGGTTTGACAATTGCGGGAAACCGAATTCTTAAAATCAAAGGTTTAAATCCTTCAATCTACGCGAGTGTGAAAGAAATCAGCCGACAGGCGGACTACCGTAAGCTTCAAACCAATGCTGCGGATTTAACCTCGAATAAATATGCCGAAGATCTTTTGAGTTTTGCAAAAAAATATAAGGGGTCAAATCTGGGCGACCAAGCTCTTTACGAAGCTTTTACATCTCTAAAATCAAAAAAAGATCCGCGTGCCTATGTCCCTGGTGAAGAGCTTTTAATTAAGCACGCCAATTCAAAGTATGCAAAGTCTGTAGTGTTTGAAATGGGAAAAATGGCAGTTCTGACAGCAGATTTCCGCCGAGCCGCAAGTTATTTTGAGATTTATTCCGGCAAATATCCAAAAGATCCTGAATCTCGGCAACTGTTACAGCAAGCAGCCACTATGCGCGAAACGATGGGCGATTTGCCACAGGCCTCAAAGAACTATGCGAAATTGGGTGATGTCACAGCCGTGGCCCGCATCGATTATTTATCAAATAACTGGGGGCGTTTGCGTTCTTCAGCGCGAAAAGCAGGCGGCATCAAAGCAATGTATTGGGAAGGATTGTCACTTTACCGAACTGGCGCTATCAAAGCCGCAGATCCAATTTTAAAACGTGTTGCAATGTCTGGCGGTAAAAGCTTCGAAGATAAGACCATGGCTGCACATGCATTATATCTTGTATCCATGGCGTTCATGAAAGAATATAAGCGCATCCAACTTGTCGCTGGAAAAGAGGCACAAGCGGTTCAAGCAAAAACTAAAATGCTCGATCGTTTGCAAAAGCAGATGAACCAAGTGATCCATCTTGGCAACGGGCGCTGGACCATTGCCGCCCTTTACGGAATAGGACAAGCTAATCGTGAATTTGCAAACTTTATTAAGGCAGCTCCGATGCCCGCAGGCCTCAATGGACAACAACAGCAACAATACCGTGCCGCCATCGAGCAGCAAGCAAAACAATACGACGATGTGGCTGGAAATTACTTCAAACAATGTGTGAATAACTCTGAAAAGTTTGAAGTATTCACAAATTTTACAAAAGGTTGCCAATCCAACGGAAGTATCCAGGTAGACGAAGAATCTGAATCAAAAGTGTTAGCACAAGCCGCGCAAAACCCACCTGAAACTACTTATAAAATTCGCCAGAAATTGTATGATAAACCACGCAGCGTTGAAATTCTGACCGAGCTTGCGCAAGCATACACAGAAGGCGCCGATTATCCTATGTCGATCTTGATTTTAGATCGCGTTCTTGAAATTGAAAAAAACCATGCCCCATCGATTGCATTAAAAGGAATGAACTATTTATTTATGAATGATCTAGAAGCAGCCCAATCTGCATTTGGCACAGCGTTGAAAATCAACCCTGAAAATGCAACTGCGCTTTGGGGAATGGCAGCACTTTATAACAATTTTAATTTCAAAGGACGTCTCGGTCCAACCCTGCGGAAAGCCAAACGCGCAGGGACTCCTCGCCCGCCACTGCATCCTTGGGTGCGAGCGATTCGATTTTAAGAACTGGACTTTTATTCCTATAAAAAGTCCCACGACCTTGGTGCTATTTTCGCCCCAATTGTTTGCCTTTGTCTGCTCAAATTGAGTCAATAAGTAGAGAGGGAAACCGATAAGAAATTCGAGAGGGTCTAAGCGCTAATGACAGGTAACCGGAAACAACTCGATAAGCCCATACAAGTCAAAGCTTTTCATAAAAACCAATTGGTTTTTGAGAAAATTTTTGACTCATATCCGATTGTCATCGGTCGTGGTTCCGCATGCGACGTGCCCCTTACGCAATTTGACTTTATTTCTAGACAGCATGCCGTTATCACCGTCGAAGACAAACAAGCGCATATTGTAGATTTAAACAGTTCCAATGGAATATTTTTTCAAGGCCAAAAGTTTAAAAAAGCTCCCATTGAAAACGAAGTTCAAATCACTATTGGCGAGGTTGTTTTTCACATTATAATTTCAGACCACGTGCTCGATGCGACCCAAGTCGATGAACGTACTTCGAAAATTGATCTTGATGAAAAAGGTCATCTCCGGATGGCCCAAGAAGATCCAGACGATACCACCCCGCAAAATAGACCCCGTATTCCCAAAAAAGAGATTGTTCCGGAAACATTAAAAGGAAATAAAAACAAGCCTGGCGATTTGAAACTGAACGAGTCCAACTCTGTTCCATCAATCAGTAAATTAAAAATTGATCAGATCCAAGTTGTAAAAGAACAAAAACACCACAGCGGACACGCTAATGGATCTGCTCGTACAAATAACGACTCCCCTGCTTCGTTTGAGCCAATACATTACGAAAAACCAGAACCCATTATCAATGTTGCGGGAACAGATCAAATTGCTCCGCACCCGCTTGCTGGTGATTTAAAACCTCATCATCGTGTCCTTGAAGGCTATATTACATGGAAGGATGTAATATACGACGTTCAGCAGTTCGGCCCGGGGGAAAAAGTGACTCTCGGCAAAGGCTATCGGGCAAGTCTTGCGGTTCCAATTCTCTCTAGAAACCTGAGAATTGCAAAATATGATGGTCGCGCAACAGAATGTTACATCCCAAATGGTTGCGATATTGAAGTCCAACGCGATGATAAAAAAATAAAAATGTCTGAGCTTCTCGCAAGCCAAGCGTTGGTCAGTAAGAGAAACGGTTATATTTTAAAACTTGGAAACAAAGAATTGTGTTCAGTCAAACTGTCTGACGACGTACAGGTCCACTTACGTTACGCACCGGCTCCCCGACAGCTTTCAAAAAAACAACTGATCGAGGCCTCAGAGGAATTCCGAAAGGCCACGATCGTATCACTCATGGTGCATTTTTTGTTGGCGGCTATTGCTCTTCTTAATGCGCCAGAACACCACGGCCCAAAAGTAAGAGGCGTCCAAGATCGGTACGCACGCCTACTGGTAGAGCCCCCCCGCAAAATCATAGAACCTAAAAAACCGAAGCCTAAAAAGAAAGAGCCCGAGAAGGTGGTTCAAAAGAAGCAACCGGATAAGCCCAAGGTTGTAAAAACTCAGCAGAAAGTTCCGCAAAAAGTAACACTCACAAAGCCTATTGTTGCGACCAAAACGGCAACACTTCCAGTGAAAAAAGAGGTCAACGTCCAAGCCGTTGGGGCGCTAGCCGCCCTCACAGCGCTTTCGCCCGCGGCCGCTCCGACAAATATGCCCGTTGCAATTAATATCAATCCAAATGCCGGTGGGATGACTTCCAAAAATCCAACCGGAGGTGTGATAGGGGTATTAAAAAGCAAAGGTGGGCAACTTGTTGCGGGAGGGGGACTTCCGGGGGTTAAGACCAAAGGTCTAGGTTATGGGACAGGCACCGGTTATGGTATTCAGGGCCTTAAAGGAACCGCCGGTAATCGTGCCGTTGCGGGTTCAGTCGTGGGCACCCCACAGCTTATGCAATCAGGAAAGACAGAAGGCATAAGCAAAGCCGCCGTTATGGAAGTCGTTAAAAGACATATGGGTGAAATCCAGCAATGCTACGAACGCGCCCTTTTCAACAATCCGGGCCTTGCGGGCCGCGTTTCCTACGAGTGGGAAATTGCAGCTTCTGGAAAAGTAAATTGGGCAAAAGTTCAAAAGTCTGAAGTTTCCGATGCGGACGCATTAAATTCATGCGTAACTGCTGTATTCAAAAAAATGAAATTTCCAACTGCAAAAAACGGACAAACGACCACGCCAAATATCGGCTTCCCATTTGGTCGCTTATAGTCCAAGGTTCCAGGTTCTTTTTTTTCTAAAAAAAGAACCTGGAACCTTGGTCTAGTTCGGTGAGTTCTCAATGCCATTTACTCAACTTCTCACTAAAATATACAAGTAACCATTTTCTGTTTTTTATATGTCTAAATATTAAGTCTGGAGGACGAAAATGATAGAGTGGATAGCAGAGAAATTCGAAGCCGGTGGATTCTTCATGTTTCCAATTTTAGCTGTTTCAGCTATCGGTATCGCAATTATTTTTGAACGATGGCGTGTGATTCGTGGAGCTTCTTCAATAAACAAAGAAGAACTGCTAAACCACATAAATTCATATATTCTTCAAGGCAAAATTGACAAAGCCCTTTCTGTAACGTCACAAATTAAGAGCCCTCTAACAAATATCGTTCGCGCAGGCCTTGTCGCCGTGATGAATGGCAAGAACGAGGAAGAAGTACAAACGGCTATGGATGCTGTCGCCCTTCGAGAGGTTCCCGTAATTGAGAAGCGAATCCCTTTATTGTTTATGATGTCAAACTTGGCAACACTGCTTGGGCTACTTGGTACGGTGACGGGTATGATTGGTGCGTTCGCCGCGGTTGCGAATGTTTCGCCATCTGAAAAAGCCACCCTGCTTGCTGGCGCAATTGCCGAGGCAATGAACTGCACAGCATTCGGTCTTCTTGTAGCAATCCCACTATTGGGCGTTTACGGTATGCTTCAGGGCTGGGCACAAAATGTTGTGGATGATATCCATGAAGCCAGTGTCGCCACGCTGAACTTTATTCTATCTAATCGCGATAAAATCGCAGGATAAAATCAATGGCTCGTAGGCAAATGCACGCAGATCTTAACCTGGTTCCATTTATCGATTTGTTTTCGACATTAATTTGCTTTCTTTTGATGACTGCAGTTTGGAACCAAATTGAGGCTCTTTCAACCAATGTTGAGAGCGTCACGTCCAGCGATTCCCCTGCCCCACCAGATCCAAACAAAGTTAACCTTACCGTGACAATTATGCGTGATCGCATTGAAATGGCTGAAAACGAAACGGCTTACAAATTTGCTATCATCAACGATAAATTACCGTTGGATAAAGTAATTCGCGGCCTTGAAGTTTGGCGAGAAAAATATCCTGCCCGCAAAGATGTGATTTTAAACACTGAAAATGAAATCCCCTATAAATATATGATCGCGACTTTTGATACGCTCGTTGGTAACGGGTGGTCCGACGTAGGAGTAAATACACAGTAATGAGCGGATTTAAAACATCAATTCGACGTATTGTAGCGGCCCCTGGTTATCATATTCACCCAAAACATGATCTTAAGGCTCTACGCAAACGTCTTCACGGTGGAAAGCACAAAGGCCATCTTGGTGATCTGCCACTCACGTCAATGATCGATATGTTTTCGATGCTGTGTATTTTCCTACTCATGAATTTTGCCTCAACGGGGGAAGTTTTTTTTATTTCTAAAAACTTGAAGCTCCCGGAAGCGTCACACTCACGCCCGATTGAAAGCAATCCATTAATTACAATCACTCCGACCACTGTGACGCTTGATGCACAAAATGTTGGCAATCGCAACATCAGCATGGAAGAAAGATCGGGCGATATGGAACAATTGCGACGAGCCCTTGCGCGCATTAAAGCTCAACAAGAACAGGAACGCCCAGATAAACCATTCAAGGGCAATGTGAACATCCAAGCTGATGAGAACACTCCTATTTTGCATATCAAACGCGTAATGAATTCCTTAATATCTGAAGGCTGGACCGGAATTAACTTTGCGGTTCGACTGGATGAAAAGGCCCAACAAGCCACAGAACGTATCGAAGAATAACCTAGTCGTGGTAATCTTCCGCCATTTTGACTGCGGTTCGGCCAAGGTTGGCTTTTCTGATTGTTTCATCTCGTTCAGCCGTGTTCTTATCAAGTTCTTCAGTCACAAATTGATTGAATCGATTTAAATATGTCTGATCATTGCAGGAATAAAGCGGGGCAAAGTATTTTGTAACGTACTCGGGTCGAGAAGCTGTATGTTCCGGCTCAATTAAATTCCGCGACTGGGTCATAACGGCAACACCAAGAAGTTTTTGAATGTCCCTAAAAAGATCAAGGTTCAACCCTGTTTTGTTTTTATATTCTATAACAGTATCTTCATTCGAGCTTTTAGAAACAAATAATTTTCGAATTGAAAATTTACAGCTGTCTTGCGTAGGTAAGTCTTTTGGAATTTTTAGACCCAAATCTATGTCAGGTGTTTCTGATCCAATGACGCTGAAGTCTTTGAATGACGCCTGCAGATTATTGACGCCAACAATATGTTGCGACAAATCTTCAAGGTCTTCCAGCTTCAGTTGCCCACGCAGATAGGTCTCGTTCCCATAAACTACATTGCCATCAACAATAACAAGATTTACATCCTTTTCATTTGCCACGACCAAATTTGTGAATGCATTTTTAGTGTCATTTAAGGAAACAGCAATCAAAGATGCCATGGCTCCAACTTTAATTGTACCAACGCTGTGTTCTTTGCCATCGGTTGAGACACCATTTTCTTCAAAATGATTAATCATCTTTGCCGGATTTTCTGTTACCATCTTGTATAGCTGCTCATCTGTAATACCAGCGGTGCCTGTCTTTGGACAAATTGGGCTTCTGCTCGGATTTGAACAAAACTCTATATACTTTTTAGCGATCTTCAGTTCTTCAAGAACCGCCCGTGATCCTGTGGGTGTCCAATCCGATCCAAGAGCGACATTTATGTTGGCCTCAAGGGCTGCCTTGATATCAAGGGTTTCATTGTAAAGTAATAAATTTGAAAACGGCGACCAGATGATTCCCATTTGTTGTTTTGCCATTAACGGCAAATCCGCTTTTTTGATGCCAATTGCGTGGACAAAATTCATATGAGGCATATCC
>CAUJEF010000075.1 GCA_963169515.1 Bdellovibrionota bacterium | reverse complement strand
GGAAGTGCATCCAAAATCCCAAACATCTTAAATATTTAGCAAACGAAGTCTATAGTTAGTAAAACTTCGAACTCCAAAAGATGAGTATTGCTCACCCTTTGCAAGCCGGTTGTATCCTTCAGTTTTTGCATTCGTCAATCCGGATTTAAAATAATTTAATATTTCATTACGCCACCTCATGAGGGTTTTTCTGAGTTTTTTTATTTCTGGTAACACCGATAAAGCCATTCGATCCGTTAGGTTAATGAGCGCTTTTGAGGATTTATTAAAACCCTTCGTACGATAGAGTTTGTAGAGCGCCTCTTTGTAACAATAGATCTCTTTCATTTTGGGATACAGACCGAGCCATTGATCCAGAGCTGTTTTTTCAAAATATTTTAGATTGTGCCTATTTCTCAAGAGTAGTGAGCGACCGGTCTTGAATCTCAAGTTCGTGTACTAAAACAGTATTGCGAGCAAAACAATATAACGAATGTAGAATTTTTCACTGATGAAGGCATCAGTGGGACTAAGTCTAGCCGTCCTGCCCTCGATAGAATGATGACTGCTGTTGATAACGATGAGATTTCTTCAGTTGTTGTCTATTCATTCTCTCGCTTTGCGAGGAGCACAACGCATCTACTCACAGCTTTACAAGTTTTTAAGAAAAAGAATGTGCATTTTGTTAGTCTTACCGAAAAAATTGATACTAACTCTGCAGTCGGCGTGGCCATTTTTTCGATTCTTGCCTCTATATCGCAATTAGAACGTGATTTGATTGCCGACCGTGTGAAAATAGGGCTTGCTAATGCTCGCGCCAAGGGAAAACTTATTGGCCGAAAAAAGCTTCGGGATTCAGATTTAATTCGAAAGCTCCTTAAAGCGGGAATGACTTATCGACAAATTGCAACGATTAGTCGTTGCAGTCATGGAAGTGTTCACGCCGAGGTAGTTGCAATAAAAAAGGAAATTGAACTTCAGCGACAAAAAGAGGCTCAAATTGTACCTGAAGTAGTTAGCGAAGATAAAACCGTCGTTTTTCCAGCCATTGATAAACCAGCCGATTTATGTAACTCAAAACCTGAACCATCGTGAACAAGCTTGTTACTAAAGGCATGCGGAGGAGATTATATGCTCGTTAAGCCCATTTTTTTGGTCAAAAGCGATATATTAGATTTAAACCCAGTGTTAAACAAAGCTTCGTCCACCCTTCAAAGATTGGGTTTTTGCAGCCGAGGTCCTCATATTGCAATAATCAGCTAAAGAGACATGAGAGTGTCCCAGGAGGCAATGAGTGTATAAACTTTTGACAGCGAAAAGCACTTTTAGGCTCGCCCTGTTTGCTGCAAGTAGCTTTTGTTTTTTAAACTCTCCGCTGGCGGTAATTGGCCATAACGATGCCGTTAGAATATCAGTTCTGAATGACGGCCTCTCATCTATTGCAAAATTAAGTATCGACTGTGGTGGTGTACTTATCCATTCAAAAATTGTCTTGAGCGCAGGTCATTGTACGGAATTTGGCTCAAAAGATCCCTCTTTAATAAACATTTCTTTTCCCAATAGCAGCCAATCTGACAAAGTTTCGAGAGTGGTAAAGATAAAATCAGTTTCAAAAGGGATTTTCGAAACCCGCTATTTAGACCATTCAGGTCAGGATCTTTCTTTGCTTTTGCTGGAGGAGCCCATCTCATTTACGCCTCCAATTCCACTTTATTCTGGAAGTAGCGCAAAGTTAATTGGCACTGAGGTTATATTCGGCGGTTACGGCCGATATCAGATACTGGACAATAAATGTTATGGTGGTGATTCTTCACAACTCAATATCGCAAAATTAACAGTGATTGATGTTTTAAATGAACCAGGGCGCTGGGGCGCTCCCCTTATTCTGGGATCGGATCAAGTCGGCATTTGCAGTGGTGACTCTGGTTCACCCGCACTTGTGATCGTTAATCAAAAATTGCAGGTGCTTGGGATAGTGTCGGGCCCGTATAGCCCTTTAGCCAATGGACGGCAGAACGGTGAAATCGGTGTACCCTTTCAGTTTGCTGACGTGGCATCAGCAAGTGAGTTTATTAAATCTGCTCTTTATGAACTCTTACTTTAAAAAATCATCAATTATCTAAAGTCTCCAGAACCACTTGTTTGGCGGAGAAACTCTGACTATTCTGCAATGAAAATCCGGCCGACCAAATTTCTGAATGGTCGACAAACCTATCATTAAGCAGAAACAGAAGCCAACGCTTATATGATCATAGCACTGACTGCTGTTTTCTAAAATTTTGTGCCGCCGCTGCGCTACTTCTGCCCATATAGGGACTTACCACTTTTGCACAGGTTTATGGTATATAGCCTCACACTATAAATTCGTGGCGTTCTGCTCCAGTCTTCTGGCCTTCGTGTTTAAACTGGAGTGGCCGTAACAATTCTCATGCGACAACCAATCATCCTTGAGATTGCTGACCCCGGCGGGCCTCGTCTCTCTTTCGGGCGAGTGACCCGATGCTATTATTTCACAGTCCACTTGTTTTGATTTACTAGAATTCCTGAACATGGGTAAAGAGTATTCGCCGCCATTATATTTTTTATTTTTTGGATTTGATAAAATCAATCTCAGTGTATTTTTTCGTTTAAAAATCAAAGAGGAATAGATTTGATGAGTAGCGGAATTCACTTGATTAAAAAATCATGCACAAATTTAGCGTTCTTAAATTCGCTTTACATTTCTAAAAAATCGGTGCCCACGAATGCGCCGAAGAAATGTAAATTCCGAAAGTGAGTTGCTCGATTGCTGCTGAGAAAAAGTGTCGTTACCTATTTAAATCGCTTAGGGATTTTCAATTTTTTAATTTTGAACCTGTATCGATAACACTAC
>CAUJEF010000074.1 GCA_963169515.1 Bdellovibrionota bacterium | reverse complement strand
GTTTACGCGAATCAAATTATCAGAATATCCAAGTGCATCCGCAAAGTACGCTTTTTCTGCAGTGTAAATACCGCTAAGCTGATTCTTTGCCTCTGATTGTCGAGCTTTTTTCTGAAAGTTTTGGTAGTTTGGGATAGCGATAGCGGCAAGGATACCGATAATGGCTACCACAATCATCAGTTCGATGAGTGAGAAACCTTTTTGGTTGGTCATTGAAATCCTCCTTAAACGTACAGTTTTGTCGTTTAATATTAATGGTTTTGTCAAAAATAGACTATTTAAGTCTAAAGACATTTTTTTTAACACTCAAGCTCGAAGAATTAAAAAAATACTGATTTTTCAAATCCCTATACCGTATATGCATAAAAATTCTACTTCGAATTTTTATGTTACGCAAAATGGATTATTCGTCTAATTCTTCATCATCTCCGCCCGATGACAGACCGTATTTGTCACAGCGGTAGCGCATGGATCGAAATGTAATACCCAATAGCTTTGAGGCCTTCTTTTTCACTCCGTTTGCGCGATGGATTGCTTTTATTAACAGCTCTTTTTCGATCTGGCCAACGATCCGCTCAAGGTCAATACCTTCATCCGTGATCTCGATTTCATAGCTCGATGCAAGCTTGCGCCCCTGCGGTGTATTTACAAAAGGCGGCAAGCTCTCTGGCAAAATTGTGGCGCCCGCTTCCAAGGCAACCGTGCGTTCAATGATATTTTCAAGTTCACGCACGTTACCTGGGTAGTCATACTTTTTTAGGGTTTGCATCGCTTCGTCGGATATTCCTTGAATCCCTTTGGCAAGCTTATTGTTATATTTCTGCAAAAAATGCTTTGCCAACAAAGGAACGTCATCCGGACGCTCGCGCAAGGATGGCATGCGAATTTGAATCACGTTCAAGCGATAATACAAATCTTCACGAAATTCGCCCTTTGCGACCATATCTTCCAGTTCACGATTTGTCGCTGCCATAATTCGAACGTCGACTTTTTGGTCATCAACGCCACCGACCTTGCGAATGACCTTTTCCTGGATCGCTCGCAAAAGCTTTACTTGGATTGACAGGGGCAATTCACCCACTTCGTCCAGAAAAAGCGTCCCTTGGTCGGCAACTTCAAATAAACCTGTCTTATCTGCAATTGCACCTGTAAACGATCCCTTTTTGTGACCGAACATTTCGCTTTCCATCAAGGACTCTGGAATTGCACCACAGTTTACAGTCACAAACGGTTTATTTTTTAGCGGACCGTTAAGATGGATTGCTTTTGCGACCATCTCTTTACCTGTGCCGCTTTCCCCAGTGATCAGCACATTGGTTGGCGATTCAGAAACGCGCTTTACCAGTTCATATATTTGATGCATCTTATCCGAATTACCAACGAGATTTTGGAAATTGTATTCCTTCTGCATCTCGCGTTTTAAAGATCTGTTTTCCACCTCAAGTGATTTACTGCGAAGTGCGTTGGCAATATTTAAACGAACCTCGTCAATTTTAAAAGGTTTCGTTATATAATCATAAGCACCCATTTTCATTGCTTCGACTGCGGATTCGGTTGTTCCAAATGCGGTAATAATCATAAATACCACATCAGGATGGTTATCTTTTACGTGCTTCAGTAATTGCATCCCCGTCATATTCGGCATTTGCAAATCCGAAATGATCATATCGAAGCTTCGTTTTTTCAAAATGTCGGCGGCTTGCTGCCCATCTACAGCTGTTGCAACGTCATAACCTTCTTTTTTCAACATGATTTCTAAAAACTCGCGGATGGATTCCTCATCGTCGACCGCCAAAATTCTGGGTTTCATGTGACTCTCCTCGCAAAAATTGCTGTTTTACCCTTGCTGCTATCATTGCTGGTAAGATTGCTACCACTCCACTTTTGAAATCGAATAGTAAATTCGGTTCCTTGATTTTCCACGCTCTGGATACTGATATCAGCTTTGTGCGCTTCTAAAATTTTATGCACGATTGCTAATCCCAAACCAGAGCCTTTTGGTTTTGTCGTAAAAAAGGGTTCAAAAATGCGAACCTTTACGTCTTCGGACATACCTGCTCCGTTATCCTTTATTTTTACCTCGACATCGTCACCGTGTCTCAGAGCGCTTACTATAATTTTTCCATTTATCCGTTGATCAATCGCGTGGTATGCATTGATGATGATATTTAAAAAAACCTGCTTTAATTTGTCAAAATTACCTTTGATGTAAATTTCTGAATCCATATTTTTTTCTTGGATAATATTTTTATTCAAATTTTTATTCATTCTGGCCATTTCCAAAACATCTTCCAACAGGTTTGTAACATTGACTTTTTCATCGCACGCAATATCTGGTCGCACGTACTCCAAAAACTCTGTGATAAGGTCGTTCAATCGGTCAGTCTCGCGCAATGCTATATTCATAAGCTTCACTTGTTCTTCATCCATTTTTTGAACGTATTGGCTCAGCATTTGGATACTTCCGCTCATACTGGCTAACGGATTTCGAATTTCATGGGCAATCCCGGCCGCCAATTGCCCGATCGCTGCTAATTTTTCTTTTTGCTTTATTTTTTCCTCGAGCCGTTTTCGTTCTGAAACGTCCTGAAAAATGACTACAAATGCCGACAATCCATCGTAACCTCTAAAGAGCTTTGAAATTGAAAAATCCAAAAGCTTTTCGCTGCCCTTGAAATCATATTTGATTTCAATGTTTTGTTTGGATCTGTCCGATTGATCCCTGAAGGTTTTCAAAATGAAAATAAGCTCACTGCCAAGAGTACCAAGAGAGTTTAAATGGGATGGCTTTGCCCCCAGTATCGTCGCTGCCGACGGATTCACCTGAATTATTTCATAATCAAGACTGAGCGTCATCAGACCGCTTTGCATATTATTAATGATCAGCTCATTGATATTTTTAAGCACACTCAAATTCTTTTTTTGGACCAGGATTTCGCTACTCAATGTGTACAACTGCTCGCTCAAATATCCGCTTAATGCGGCAACAACAATAAATGCCATGTTATTTATTCCAAAAACCAACATCCGGGTTTGACCTTCGATCTGATGCTGGCCCGTAAGATAGAAGCTAAAAAGTATAGAGGTAAAAATGGCAAGGCTGATTGCGCCCTTTGCCCGAAACACGAGACCACAAAAAAAGATAATATAAAGGTAAAGAAATAAAAATAATGAATTCTGGATTTGTGTGGAATAAAGAATCGCGCTGATAAGCGCAACATCAAGCGGGAAAGTGAATTTCAAAGTTGTCTTCAGATACTTAGAACTTTCATGGGTAAGCCACTGGACGGCGAATTCGCTTAGAAATGCAAGCGCTAGAACGATGTATATCGGGTAAAGAAGCTCAAAGTTTAAAAAAGATAGAAACTGCAGTTGATAAAACAGCGCCATTACTAAAATCAAAACATACATCGCAACTCGCGCCGTGCGTGCGAGCTCTATGATTTTATCCTGGTCTTGAAAAAGCTCACTGCTTTTGATCATGAACTATCCTGCGCTTCCCGCAAGCTTGAATACCGGAAGATACATAGCGATGACGAGTGTGGCGATCATACCCCCTAAGAAAATCATCATAACGGGTTCGATCATACTAGTCAGTGCACCCACGGCATAATCCACTTCCTCTTCATAAAAATCACCGATCTTACTCAGCATTGTATCAAGCGCACCCGTTTGTTCACCCACGCCAATCATTTGCACAACCATGTCCGGGATGAATGGATCTTTTGATAATGGACCCACAATACTCTGACCCTGAACAATGACCTCTTTTGATTGCAAAAATGTTTTTTCTAAAGATCGATTACCAACGACTTTTGCTGCAATTGTCAGACCTTCAACAATTGAAACACCACACTCAATCATGGTCCCCAGGGTTCGACTGAACCGAGCAATTGCATTTTTTTGAATAAGGGGACCGAACAAAGGCGCCTGAAGAAACAAGTGATCAAACATGGCCTTTCCGGCCGGGGTTGAATAGTAGCTCTTAAAACTATAACCCATCAATACGATCCCACCGATCACAACGTACCAATAGTCTCTCATCAGGTGACTGGCATTAATGACCATAACTGTGAGCCCGGGTAATTCCTGCTTTGAAGATTTAAACATCTCTTCAAATTTTGGAATCACAAATGTTAAAATCGCAAACATAACTAAAAATGCCACAGCCAAAATACCCGCGGGATAGTACAAAGCCCCCGTCACTTTGTTTTTAATTTTTTCAGACTTTTCAATATAACCCGCCAGACGGTCTAAGATTTTATCCAGGGCGCCAGACTCTTCACCCGCCTTGACCAAGTTCACATAAAGGGTATCGAAAACTGTCTTGTGTACTGCAATTGCATCCGCAAGCTTTTTCCCGCCTTCTACGTCTTCTTTAATTTTCAATATGGTTCTTTTCAAAGCAAGATTCTTTGTGGATCCACCTAGAATTTCAATTGACTGCACAATCGGAATACCTGCATTCACAAGGGTGGCGAATTGCCGGGTGAAAATTTGTAAATCTTTTGATTTAACTTTTCCACCCGAAGTTTTCATCCCTTTGAAAAGATCGCCTGCTTTTTGCTTTGGCGCGACCTTGAGTGGGATAAGCCGATTTGCTCGTAGTTTAATCCGAGCTTCGTTGTCCGATTCGGCCTCAAGCTCACCTCGAACAACGGTTCCATTTAACGATTTTGCCTGATACTGGAACAACGCCACTATAGACCTGCCTTAGCCAACATATCATTAAGCTCATCTGGGTCCGGGCTAGCCTCAAATCCAACTCGCATATCAATTTTTCTTTTGATCATCAGGTTCATCAGACACTGGTTCATGGTGACCATCCCTGAATGGGTTTGTCCCACTTGCATCATGCTATAAACCTGATAAATTTTTCCGTCTCGAATAAGTGCGCGAATGCCTGGCGTTGGAATCAAAAGCTCGTATGCCAAAACTAAATTTCCATCAAGACCAGGTAAAAGTTGTTGTGATAAAATGCCCTTTAAGACAGACGCCAATTGATGCTGAATGACCCGTTTATCCTTGTCATCAACCATGGATAAAACTCTATCGACAGTTTCTGCTGCCGAATTCGTATGTAATGTTGCAAAAACCAAGTGCCCTGTTTCTGACAACTTCAGGCACGTCAGCGCAGTATCCAGATCCCTAACCTCACCCACTAAACAAAAATCAGGATCTTGGCGAAGCATGTATTTCATCGCGATGTGAAAATCTTCTGTGTCCAGCCCCACTTCCCGCTGATTCACAATACATTTTTTATGGGCGTGCACGTACTCGATCGGGTCTTCAATTGTTACGATATGTGCGCTATGTTCTTCGTTAATTTTGTCGATCAGGGATGCGATCGTGGTTGATTTTCCCGAACCGGTAGGGCCCGTGACTAAAATCAAACCATCCTTTTTCATCGTAAGATCACCCACAATGGGTGGAAGACCCAAAGAATTAAAGGCAGGTATTTTTTCTGGAATAAAACGGAAGGCTCCCGAATAGCATCCTTTTTGTTTGAACAAATTTGCACGAAAGCGGCCAAAGCCCCGAATGCCGAATCCAATATCAATTTCATTTCGGCCGTCAAATGTTCGGTCGCTATCCTTCAATGCTGAAAGACAAATTTCTTCCGCCTGCTGAGGGGAAAGTATTTGATGATCCACTGGAACTATATTTCCATTTACGCGGATAACAGGCGGGGCGCCGACCACAATATGAAGATCCGTCGCTTTCTTCATCACCACGAGTTCTAAAAGTTGTTTTAAATTCTTCATTCTGCCTTACTCGGTTGACAAGACGATTAATTATCGGCGGCTGTTACTCCCAAAACCTCTTCGATTGTCGTTACACCGGCAATCATCTTATTGATCGCACTTCTTCGAAGGGTTGTCATCCCACCCTCGATAGCCGCTTTTTTTAGCTCCAATGGGGATGCGTTCTGAAAAACTTTAATCTTTAACTGATCGGTAAGCTTCATCACTTCGTGGACGGCCAGTCGGCCCTTGTATCCGATACCGTTGCAGACATCGCAACCCTCACCTTTCATCGGCTGAACAGTTTCCGCTTCTTCCGGCGATAGACCCATATCGAGCAACACGGCTTTTTCCACAGTCATTGGAATCTTGCAATTAGAGCAGATTTTTCTGACCAGCCGTTGTGCAATAACCAGATTCACGGCTGAGGTGATCAAGAAGGGCTCTACGCCCATATTAAGCAAGCGGTTAATTGTCAGCGGAGCATCGTTTGTATGGAGTGTGCTTACAACCAAGTGACCCGTTAGAGCTGCTTTGAACGCAATTTCAGCGGTTTCCAAATCTCGAATCTCACCCACCATGATAACGTCTGGATCTTGGCGTAGGAACGAGCGAAGAGCTGCTGCAAACGTGAGATTAATTTCAAAATTTGCCTGCACCTGATTGATCCCCTCAAGGTTGAATTCGACTGGGTCTTCGATCGTAGAAATATTTACGTCCGGTTTATTTAGCTCTGCAAGGCCCGAATAAATCGTCGTCGTTTTCCCAGAACCCGTAGGACCTGTAATAAGCAAAATCCCATTGGGCTGTGCAAGGGCGTCTTTGAACAATTCCAGCTGTTGGTTGTCAAACCCCAGTTTTGTAAGATCAAGCTGTAAATTGCTTTTATCCAAAATCCTCATCACCACTTTTTCGCCAAATAATGTGGGCAAAATACTGACCCGAAAATCGATCTCTTGTCCCTTGCTGGTTTGAATTTTTAAACGACCGTCCTGGGGCCTGCGCTTTTCAGAAATATCCAGGTTACACATAACCTTAATGCGGCTTGAAATTGCAGCCGCAATCCCGGCAGGTGGCTGAACCTTTTCATACAAGGAACCGTCAATGCGGAATCTGACCCTGAAACGCTTTTCATACGGTTCGACGTGAATATCCGATGCCCCGAGCTTAATCGCTTGGGTCAACATCATATTCACGAACCGCACGACCGGTGAATCGTCTTTGGTATCGACGTCGATGATGCTTGTGCCTTCGGAATCAAAATTTGTGACCGTGTGGTCTTTTTCGATCTCGGTCATGATCGATTCGTAGTTCACGGATGATTGATAGTATCTGTCGATGGCTTTAAGAATCGCATTTTCTGATGCCACCACGGGCTTTACTTTGCATCGTGTAACATGGGCCAAGTCGTCTAAAACATAAATATTGCTTGGATCAGACATGGCAATAACGATTGTGTCACCTGCTTTTGAAACGGGAATCACAATGTGCTTGTCACACATTTTTCTGGGGACGAGCTTGATAGCATCTGCGTCGATTTCAAAATTACTAAGATCAATGGAGGGTATCTGATATTGCTTGGATAAAAACTCTGCCAGCTGACCTTCTGAAATATAACCGAGCTTTACAAGCGACGAACTTAGCCTTCCGCCACCATTTTTTTGTACTTTCTTCGCGGCTTCTAACTGTTTGATATCAATTAAATTTTCTTTTACTAAAAGTTCGCCTAAACCCTTTGCCACGCACCACTCCCCGTAAGTCAAAAATTTCCGGATTTTCTATACACAGAATACTATCGAGTGACGATTTTTGTAACTCGTCAGAGGTCTAGGATTTGACTTACTTTTGTTTCATCAAAGGGGCGAAGGCCGAAGACCTTCTTTAACTCTTCGCCATGTTTTGCAACATCGATGCGATAAGAGAATACCTTTTCAATCCACTCGGCATCATGGTAGGCCCAAAATTGAAAGCCCGAATAAAGCTTCCCTGCGATTCCCCTTGATAACTTCAAAAGCGGTGTTTCGATTGGATGTCGATTGAGATCCATCACCACCCCACCCCGCTTAATAAAATTACAATAAAAAAGTTCTTTAAATAACTCTAAATCGTCAAATATCGAAACCGTATTAACGCACAAAGAGTGAATTCCCGGCAGCAATGTTATGTGTTCTTTTTGGCATACTTGAATGTTGATGTTGAAAAAAACTTTCTTCATTTCTTCCACCATACTTTGAGCTTCTTCCACCTTGGAATCCGTCACCACAATCGTCGTGAATCCTGCCTTTATCAGACCCGAAACCACGGCCCGAGCAAGCCCCCCTGAGCCAACAACGAATGCCGGGTTTGTGACGCCAACGTCTTTACATTCAGTCGATATCCATTTAACAATTGCCTGGTCAGCAAATTGGGCTGGCCAAAACGATCCGTCTTTTTCTTTGATTAAACCATCAACAAAATTTAGATTTCCGATGTCAACGTACATTTTAGGCACAAGCGGCGCTACAAGAGCCGAAAGGTCTGATCCGACAAGGACAAAGTCAAACTTTGCAGATGCGACCTTCAATTTCGAATCGAAATCCACAGCCGTTGCTTTAACAAATTCAAAAATATTTTTTTGGGAATAAGAAGTCAACTGTGCTGAAACCATTCGATAGTGATCGCTATCATCGCTTTCCGAAAGTACGCACCACTTCACATTAACCTCCACTAGGTTAATGTTGCGCTTTTACCATTTCGACATCAAGACGAATCTGTTCGACTAATTCAGTAACACTCTTAAACTTCTTTTCGTCGCGCACAAAACTATCAAACTGGACCACAGCTTCTTCTCCGTAGATCTGCTCACTAAAATTAAATATATAGGTCTCGACTTGAATTGCCAGCGGAGCATCTGCAAATGTCGGATTAAAGCCGACATTGGTAATGGATTTTAAAAACTTACCGCGCACTTTTATTTGTGTTGCGTAGACACCCAGTTTTGGAAAAGTTTCTGCGCGGGCAGAAAGGTTCGCGGTTGGAAAGCCAATCGTTTTCCCTCGACCTTTGCCTTTGACAATAAGCCCCTTCAGATAAAACGAACGACCCAACATTTGCTTTGCTGCGGCTACATCTCCATTCGCCAGTGCCAATCGAATTTGTGAGCTTGATACCAGCATATGGTCCGTTTTTACTGGTGAAACAATTTCCAGATTAATTTTTAACCTGTCAGTTAGCTCTTTCAGTTTTTCCAAATTGCCTTCACGGTTTGCCCCAAAATGAAAATCATAACCTACGATCAGCGAATGTGGCGACAACGGCTTATAAATGCGTGTCTGGATAAAATCGTCAGGGGACATTTGCGACAGTTCCCGCGAGAACGGTTCAAAAATTAAAATATCTATTCCCAGTTTTTTAATTTCATTTTCAAGATCTTCCCTGGGGAAAATGGTCTTCAAGTTTTTTTCTGGCTGCAATACTTTCCGCGGATGCGGGTCAAAGGTCATAAGAATCGCCGGTCCGCCAACTCTGCGGCTGGACTCTACCACCCGTGAAATTATTTCACGGTGGCCCAGATGAACCCCGTCAAAGTTCCCAATGGTGACCACAGAGTCTTTTAAAATCGATTTAATTTCAGAAACACCATTCAAAATTTGCATCGAAACACTTCGTAAACCGAGAAGCTTTCGGTGTCAGGCACCTTCTGGAAATCCTTGCCATTTTTGAAAGTTTTTAGTACGGTGCGTTATGCCACTTTCCAAGACCTTCCTTCGCTTTCAAAATCTTGTTTTGTCGTTGTGGGGTGCTCGCGCATTCCTTCTGCGTGTTTTGCTCGCGCTGTCTATCGGCGTTGGGTTTCTTTTAAATGATTTTCAAACAAATTATGACCTGAGATTTAAATTTCGGGGGACGATTCACTCCTCAGATGAAATTTTGCTCGTACTTATTTCTGACAGTGAATGGCGGACATTCAAAAAAAACCCAATCGAATCATTTCAAGTAATGAAAGGCATCACGGAAGCTGACACTCTTACAGATTTTTATTATTGGGACGAAGACGTATGGGCAAGGTTGATTTCAACGCTCTTGGAATACAACCCAAAGCGCATCGGGGTGACATTTTTCTTTGGTAAAAACTTAGGAAAAATTTCTGTGAAATCGGAAAATCAAAAATTATTTGAAAACAATAAAATTGCCTGGGCCGCCCTAACAGACTCTGAGGGGCGCCCACAAATGCCCCTATTTTCCAACAATCCAGGGATCATCAATTTACCCCCGGATTACGACGGTACGGTGAGGCGCTTCAGTTCCCCATTTTTTTCAATTCCACACTTGGGGCTTAAAATCTCAAACGAAAAGGACGCTGTACTTCATGTTGCTGATCCCAAAAATGTGTTGATCAACTACCAGGGGCTGCCACAATCGTTTAAGACCGTCCAGCTCAAAGATATTCTAAACAATAGAATCAATCCCAAAATGGTTGAGGGCAAAATAGTTATCATTGGATCAAAAGATTCTCCAAACCATATGCTTCCGACCCCGTTGGGATTTATGTCCAAGGCTGAAATCGTAGCCAATATCGTCGACAATGCAAACCACCACCGTTGGCCAATCAAACTGCCTCTTCAAGCTTATATTTTATTTTTTATCTTCTTGATCGCAGTAACTGTTACCATTGTGAACTATTACCCACAATCCCTGGCACTAGCAATCACCACGGCATTCACGGGCCTGATAGTTAGCATTTCGACTTGGATTTTTGATCATTTCAATGTTTGGATCCCCATAGTCTCAACCATCGTACAGGTGCTGGCCGTTTACACCATTTTCATCGGTTACAAACTAACAAAAAATGAAAGAAAATCATGGCGACTCGAACAAGAAAAAAAATATTTATTTGAATTGGAGCAATTAAAAAATAACTTTATCAGCCTTATCAGCCATGATCTAAAAACACCAATAGCAAAAATCCAAGGTATTGTTGAGCGGTTGATGAAAACCACTCAAAATGAGACCTTGGCTTACGACTTAAACACCCTTAAAAGCTCAAGCCAAGATTTGCAGAAATATATCCAATCCATTTTGCAAGTGAGCCGAATTGAATCCTCTGACTTCAAAGTCAAGAAAGAGGCTCGTGATATCAATCAAATTATAGAAGATGTATTGAGCCAACTGAATCCACTTGCCCTGGAAAAATCTATTGCAATAGATAAAAAATTAGAACCTCTGTTTTCGGTTGAAATCGACGGGACGCTTATTCAAGAAGTGATTGTTAATATGATTGAAAATGCAATCAAATACACATCCAAAAACGGGCGCATCGTCGTGGTATCGGAAGAAGTTGAAGACGGAATTGTGGTTCGCGTTACAGACACGGGGGACGGCATTCCCATCGACGAATCAGAACATATATGGGAAAAGTTCTATCGAGGCAAAAAGCATAACCTTGTTACCAAGGGAACGGGGCTTGGTCTTTATTTAGTCAAATACTTTATTGAACTACATGGCGGAAGCGTATTTATGAATAGCAAAGAAGGCGTGGGAACAACAATCGGCTTTAAAATTCCGTTTGTTGATGCACAAGTTAGTAGCCTGGTTGCTGGAACTGGAATGGAGCGATCACAATGAGCAAGAAAAAAATAAAAGTTCTTATCGTCGATGATGAACCCGAACTGCGGAAGTCCGTCACTTCAAATCTGATGCTTTCGGAAGCGTTCAATTTCGATATTCATGAAGCCGAAAACGGCCTGCAAGCTCTTGAAAAAGTTCACAATGAGGATTGGGATCTTGTATTGATGGACGTTCGTATGCCAGAAATGAACGGGCTTGATGCGCTTAACGCAATCAAAGAAAAAAATCCACGCACATTCGTTGTTCTGATGACCGCTCACAGTAATTTGCAAGATGCAGTCGAAGCAATTAAACACGGGGCATATGACTATTTACCTAAACCTGTCGAGGGTGAAAAGCTGAACCAAATCGTTGCAAAGGCTGTCGAAGCACAGGATATGGTGTCAACTTTGGCGATTTCAAATCCTATTTTCGATGATGATATTGATAGCGAGTTTGTCGGACGAACACAAAAAATGAGGGACATTTTTGATTTGATTTATAAGCTTTGCAATGTTGACACCACGGTTCTCGTTCGCGGTGAGAATGGAACGGGCAAAGAACTGGTTGCGCGTGCAATCCATTACAACTCTTCCCGTAAGTCGGGGCCCTTTGTTGCCATCAACTGTGGTGCGATACCGGAGACACTCATGGAAAGCGAGCTGTTCGGCCATGAAAAGGGCGCATTTACTGGTGCAAGCGAACGAAAAATTGGAAAATTCCAATTGGCAAACCAAGGTACTATATTTTTGGATGAAATCGGTGAATTAAAACCTGATATGCAGGTAAAACTGCTTCGCGTATTGCAAGAACGTGCCTTTGTTCCAGTGGGAAGCAATCGAGAGATTAAAACAAGCGCACGAATTATTGCCGCAACAAACAGAAATTTAGAAAAACTGATTCAAGATGGTCGGTTCCGGGAAGATTTGTTTTATCGTCTTAATGTTATGCCCATCTTTTTGCCACCCTTGCGCGAACGGATGGACGATATTCCCGCGCTTGTTGAGCATTTTATTAAAAAATTTGAAAAATTGCATAAACGTAGTATTCGCGGCATACGTAAGGAAACTTTAGAAATTCTAAAACATTACCCTTGGCCTGGGAATATCCGAGAGCTGGAAAATGTCATTGAACATACATTTGTCATTGAAAATTCAGATCAGATCCAAATTTCGAGCTTACCGCAAAACGTGCGCGACGCACAAAAAAAAATCACAGTGGATGCCGGAATGAAGGTTTCAAGCCCTCTTGATTTTGAACTTTTCAAAGAAAAAATGGAAAAAGAATTCATCATCAGTGCCTTGAAGGCAAATCAAGGACGAATTAACCAAACCGTTGCACAAGCGAATATTCCCAAAAATACGCTTTTGCGAAAAATAAAAAAATACAATATTAATGTGAAGGATCTTGTATAAGCTTACGGGCCTTTTCCAAAACCTCGTCTGCAGAAATATCTTTCATACACGCATGGGTGCCAATCGGACAAACTTGATGCCCATGTTTTCCACAGGGACGGCAAGACATTTTTTTTTCAATAACGGTAGATTTTGTTTGCCATGGTTGATACCCAAAACCCAATACGGTAGGGCCAAATACAGCAGCCGTTGGAAGGCCCGCCGCCGATGCCACATGCATTGCCCCGCTATCATTACAAATTAATAGCTTTCCATTTTTAAACAAAAACAACAAATCCAAAACTGAGGTTTGCCCTGCCAAATTTAAAGAATTTGGCAATTCTTCTTGGAGCGAAGCACACAGCTCCCTTTCATCAGAGGTGCCAACGAATACCACTGTATGGGTTTTTCCAAATTCTTGTGCGACCTTTTTATAGCCGTCCCTTGTCCAACGCTTTGTTGCCCAAACGCTACCGGGAGCAAGAAACAGTACGGGCTGCTTCAATTGCCACTTTAATGGATGCACTGTTTTGTTGATTTCATTAACCAGCGACATACTTGCCCATTCGGGAACGCCACCCGAATAATTTTTAATTTTATCCGTAATGTCGATACTCACGGTTTGCAGCAAGGACAATTGTCTTAGCGCATCGGGAAGTTTTTTATTTTTTTGTACACGCTTTGTAAAGACAAAAAAGTTCCACCATTTTTTAAATCCAATTTTTTCTTTGCTTTTAAGCTGTAAAACCCAAGCCGCAGATCGAATCGATTCGTGTGGGCAGAAAATAAAATCATATTCGTGCCCTTTAAGACCGTTCAAAATTTGGGAGCGACTGTTGGAATTTTTTTTGTTTATTTCCCATACACAATCTGCCAATTGCATCCGTTCAAAAAATTCTGCAAAGCCTTTTCTACAAAGAAAATGTATCTCATGTGCAGGGTAGATTTTTCTTACACTGCGGAGGAGGGGGATGGCGAGGAGAGCATCCCCGAGGAATGCCGTTTGGATGATAAGAACCTTCTGAGCCATACTTTTTCAACCTCAGCCGAAATACTGTCTAAAGACACCAGATCATAACACATTATTGTTTTTTCACATTCTCTTTTCCAGCAGGGGCTACACGTGGCTTGGGTCAATATCTTTTCACCACGGCCAAAAAGATCGATCTCTTGATGACATGTTGGTCCAAACCAAGCAATAACCCATTTCTTTAAAGCAATACCCATATGCATTCCCAAACTGTCACCCGAAATTATGACATCGCAAGCCTCGATACTAATCATCCCATCCCTTAATCCGGATTCAGTCGGGCTTAAAATAACATTTTTGTCGCCTATTTTTTTATTAAATTCGGTTTCCGTTGGCCCGCCCAAAAGAACAATTTGAACCTTGCCCTTAAGCCTCTTATAAATTTTATCAATCAATTTTTTATGCCCTTCGACTGATAACTTTCTTGCCCGCATTTTAGCACTGCAGCCGGTACTGATTCCGACAATCATTTTTTTACCACGCCCCCAAACTTTGCGGCGCCTTTTAGCTTCCTCTATTTCTTCGAATAAAAACGAATATGAATATTCGTCCCGGCAATACGGAAGCTCTAATGCCTCACAGATCAATTGAGTCTCGGTCTTTTTATTCTCAAAAAATTTCTTATGATTGTTGATCCCCAGCTCCCAAAGCGAATAGGCCTTTTCATTAGCTGGAAGAATGGCTCCGTTTACTGGATCTGCAAGGAATCCGTAAGTTTCTTTGATCTTTGCATACTGAGCAATTCCAGCGCTGCCTAAGTCTTTATCGACCACAAACCCAACATCAAATCTGAGGGCTCGCAAAGCTAAAAGATCTCCATTTGAAGTCGTTAAAATTCGATCAATCATTGGATTATTTTTTAATATGAAATGTGCTGGCGCACGAGTTACCCAGGTTATATGTGAAGACGGATATTTTCTTTTGATCGAAGGCAAAAGCGCTGTTGATCGTAAAACTGCACCGATGGCTTCCAGGTGGATAATTAAAATATGCTTTTCAGGGATATCACGTGAGGAACAGTTCTCATTGCAATCTGCATTTTTTGAGCATGGTTTATATCCCGAAAAATGTCGGCAGCGCGTTTGGTACATACATTTATTAAACAAAAAGCTTTTTGCAAAAGGGACAGATTAAAGAAAGAACTGGACCAAGGTCGCCATAACAGCAGGACATTACGACACTATTCACTACGGCACTATCTCTTTAAGCTTAGCGACGATTGTGCCAATTTTTATTTTAGATTCAATTCGAACAATAAACTTCCTGTCGTCGTCCGTTAGCCAAAAGAAAACTTCACCCATAGGTTTAAACACACCCTCTATTGCGATTTCAGGCCGCACAACAACCGTATCCAACTTCCCGATATCTGTTTCAAGCTTTTCTCTGCGCAGTACTTTCCCTGTAACAACCATATTTTTCTTTTCATCAGCCAGCCTGAATTTCACTTCTTTTCCGGGAACGAGCACAAATGCTCGAAGATAGTAAGCAGCGCTTATTATGTTCTGCGAAAAATCTGGGATTGACCAAATTTTACTTTTTTCCTCAACACCCTTCGTTGATATCTTCTTATCCCAAAAATTGGCCTCTTTGATTTTCCAATCAAATAATGCGCGCACTTCGCGCAGTTGCTTACTTTCCTGGATATGTACGGCCATATTATACGGAATCAATTTTTCATAATCGACAAAAGTCTCCGCACTATCATTAACGCTATAGAAGCTGGAAAATAACGAATTTGTTTTCGCTGTCATAAAAAAATGATAGGATTTCCTTTTATTCACCTGAACAAACGGCCGCACCTCAAGCGTAATTTCACCTGCGGCCATATTAAAGTAAGTTATTTTTAAAGTGACCTTTTCGCCGACTTTGAATGGATCAAGAATGGGACGTCGGCCATTAAATCCTTCGGCGTCCTCTAAACTAGGTTCTTTTTTTAAAATTTTGGTTGGCTTGATAACTTCTTTTTTGACAAGAGGAGCCACTTTTCGCTTGGCTTCTTTTACCTCTATCGGGGACGGGGTGGGTAAAACTTGGCCTGGAATCTCTGTAACTTGAATTCCTTTTTCATATTCTTCAATTTTTAAGACTTTTTCCGCATTGTCGACTTTTAAATAGCCTCTTGAAGCACAACCTGCGATGGCAAGCAAAACAAAAAAATATCTAGTCATTAAACTTCTTCCACCGCCGGTGGACCCACATCCACTGATCCGGAGATTTTCTTATAATTTGCTCCAATTGGCCCGTATACTTCTGAGTCATGTACTTGATATTGTCATCGCGTTCGCCACTTTCTTCAAAAGGAATTTTGGGATCTGCAAGAATGACGATACGACCATCCTCTCGACGAAAGTTATAAACAGGCACCACAGGTGCGCCGCTTTTTTGCGCAAATACGGCAAGGCCCTTAGCCGTTCCCGTTTCTACCCCAAAAAAATGAGTTCGCGCTCCCACTGGGGGCCCCATAAATTGATCTAAAACAAAGATAACAACTTCGCCCCTCTTCAGTGCGCGCAGAATTTCAAATGTGCTTTTCTCAAAATGAATGAACTTTGTTCCCTGCTCACCTCTAATCCCAAACCACAGATCATTTAACCATTTTGATTTAAAATGTTTCGAAATTAAATTAACTTTGTAGCCAAGTTTTGTAAGTCCAAGAGTTGCAAGATCCCCATTTCCCGTATGCAAGGACAGCAATAAAACACCCTTTCCTTTTTGATATTCACTTTGCAGCTTGCTCAGATCGCCACTAATAAAATACTTATTAAAATCACGACCTTTAAAGTGAACAATGACACAAAATTCGACCAATGTATGGCAAAGACCAATAACACTTTTTCGGCCAATAAAAACGCGCTCTTGCTCTGTCAAAGCGGGGTACGCAAGCCTCAGGTTTTGCAAAACTACATTTCTTCTGATTCGCACGATATCAAACCATAAAACGCCCAAGATCCGCCCCAGCAAAAGCTGAACTTTGCGTGGAAGAATATATATAAAATAGGTTATTGCTTTAATTATGATTCGGACGAATACATTCATATACAGTTTCCAAATCAGCCTGAGATCTATATTGCAGCCCACAGACCCAAATGTTTTTACCCTCCAGAACAGGATAAGATTTTAGCTTTATATAGTCCTTTTCGGTTGTAATCACTGGCATCTTTTCCTGAAGGCTCAATATCTCTCGCACCTTGTGCTCATCATAGCGGGCGTGGTCGGGGTATTTCAAATGCCTTTCAATTTTGTATCGATTCAGAATTTTTTCAAAATTCTGTGGTTTTCCAATACCACTGACCAGTGCAACCGCCTGACCAGAGAAATCTCGAGCTAAATTCACGTTACTGAAATTGTATATTTTATCGACGATCATTTCGAAGTTAAAAATATTTTTATTAAATCGAATATTCCCGTGTACCCAACGCAAAACGTCCGAAGTAACAAGGTTTGTTTTCGTCAAAAAGATTGCGTGGGCCCGCCTTAACGAATCAAAGCTCTCGCGCGCTCGCCCCATCGGAAGAAGTCTATAGTTTTCTTTCTCCTCTGTCGCGTCGATAACCACGATGTCTCGATCCCGCAATAATCTACGATGTTGAAAGGCATCATCTGCAATTATGATCTCTGGCGAAAATTCTTTTTCAATCGCCAAGACACCCTTTACTCGATCCGGAGATATGTACACCGGCACCTTTGGATGCCG
>CAUJEF010000073.1 GCA_963169515.1 Bdellovibrionota bacterium | reverse complement strand
TAATTCGTCCTGAATGGATCATCTTGCCATTAGCAGTGACGCTTGGAACGCCTTGGATGCCCAATGCATCGATTTCGTCTTGAACATAGCCGCCATCGATCATTTCATGTTTGAAATTCCCGTGCAGCAACGCCATTTGATTCATTGCTTGAACAACGTCAGGACAATTTTCGCAGGTCAGTGAAATATAAGTTTTAACACTGATCGGACCTCTTAATCTTTGAATCCTGCGGGTTAATGCGGGGTCGGGGAGTTTCCCTTTTCCGCCCGCATTTAAGATCGCAAGAATCAAAGAGTTAAATTCGTGGCCGCCCGGAATACCGGTAAAGGTAATTCCAGTACGGACACCATCGACCTCAATATAAAAGGTCGGGCTTTTTGATTGCTTACCGTCCTCGGGTGGTAACAGTCGGGCACTCAACGTGGAACTGGTCGATGCAACGGCTTCCAGCATGGATACAAGCTCAGCTTGATCTGCGTGGAAACTCGGTGCGTATACCATTGCAATCTTTTTTTCCAATGGCGCGAATAACGATTTCAATTGTTCTTTGATTTCTGTGTCCAACATAACCACCCCAAAACTCCATTTGCCACTCCATTTGCCCACGGCAAATGGAGTGGGCAGCAAATCGAGTTGTTTTTTTCCTCTAGATTTTACCCACAAGGTTCAAGCCAGGTTTTAATGTTTTATCGCCCGGACGCCATTTCGCTGGGCAGACTTCACCTGGATGAGACGCTACGAACTGGGCCGCTTGCACTTTACGAACAAGCTCGTCTGCATTACGTCCAATGCCATTGTCATGAATTTCTGCGATTTTAATGCGACCTTCTGGATCCACTAGAAATGTCCCACGGTACGCCAATCCTTCAGACTCAATGTGTACGCCAAACGCGCGTGACAAGTGACCGGTTGGGTCTGCAAGCATCGGGAATTTGATTTTCTTAATCGTTTCCGAAGCGTCATGCCATGCTTTGTGGGTAAAGTGGGTATCTGTGCTTACGGAATAAACCTCTACACCTGCGTTTTTTAAAGTATCGTATTTATCCGCAAGGTCACCCAGTTCCGTCGGACAGACGAATGTGAAATCCGCGGGGTAAAAGAAAAAGACTGACCATTTACCCATAAGATCTTTATCGCTTACGGTTTTAAATGCGTCACTATGATATGCCTGAACTTTGAACTCAGGTATTTTGCTATTAATAATGGTTCCCATATTTTACTCCTCCTAAGAGCTTTGTTATTCCCTTAATTATCGCGAATTTTCATCATGCAGTTAAATCGATAATATTTTAATATTGATAGATTTTGTCTATTGCGTTACAATGGGATTATGGCAACAAGAATCAATTATACGTTTACCCAGATCGAATATGTTTTGGCGGTTCATAAACACGGCCATTTCGCAAAAGCCGCCGAGGCCTGCCACGTGACACAGCCGACCCTCAGTATGCAGATCCAAAAACTGGAAGAGGATTTGGGTGTCATAATATTTGATCGCTCCAAAAAGCCTATTTTACTGACAGCGGCGGGCGAAAAACTAATCGAACAGTTTAAAAGCGTTCTTAACGAAGCCAAAAAAATCGAAGCCATCGTCGAATCAGGACAAAACACGCAAACGACGGGGAAGCTGGTGGTGGGTGTAATTCCAACGATTGCACCGTACTTATTGCCTGGACTTTTAAAGACTTTGGAAAAGGAAGCTCCCAATTTAGAACTCACAATTTATGAAATGCAAACCGACAGTATTATCGAAGCACTTAATAACGATGAAATCGATGTTGGAATTCTTGCGACCCCATTAAAGGTTCCTAAAATTCACGAGCTGCCATTGTACTACGAGCCATTTTCAGTTCTTTGCAAAAAGGGCCACGAATTGAGCCGACAGAAGAAAGTCAAAAACTCGGACCTAAAATTGGACGACATATGGTTACTGCAAGAGGGCCACTGTTTACGAAATCAAATGTTGGACGTCTGTGCATTGAAAGATACAAAAAGTGCGAATCGGAAATTTAGCTTCGAAAGTGGTAGCCTTGAAACATTGAAAAGTCTTGTTGAAACGTATGGCGGCTACACATTGTTACCCGCAATGGCCGTTGATAAATTAGGTCGACAAGCTACAATTGTTCCCTTTGATCGTCCGATCCCAGCCCGGGAAGTGGGCTTGGTCTATCGACGGGAACATTATAAAAGCGACTTGATACAAACGCTTGCAGACGCAATTTTGCAGTCGATCCCTGAAGAGATTCGTAAAATCAAAGCCAAAGATTTGGATGTTTTACCGATAGAACCGTAGCACCGAAAATTGGTTGCGGGGAGAGGATTTGAACCTCTGACCTTCGGGTTATGAGCCCGACGAGCTACCAGGCTGCTCCACCCCGCGACAAAATTTGCTGAGCAAGGGCTTACTTAACTCCACTTGAACAATAAGGTCAATGGATTAGATATTTAATCTAGCAATCAATATGCACAATAATTAATCAATTCAGTAACTTGCGAGAAATATTTAATGATGTTTCAGATGTCGGGATAACGCGAACTTGCGTGTTTTCCTTTGATGACAATTTTTTTGAGGTCTAGAGTTTTTGAAGAAGAAGGTGTAGCGGGGTTTGAAAACTCAAAAAAAAGGGGCAGAGGACAAGCTGCCGCTTTTTAAAACCGCCAATTGAAAACCGCCAAAGTTCAAAAAGGAGCTTGCTCAACGACATGGTTAAAAATCTTCTAAAATTTCTCGCGCTGGTAGTTCTGTATATTCTAGGTGGGAAAATCGGCCTTATGTTTTATCCGGTTGCGCTTCATGCCACCCTCGTTTGGCCACCGGCCGGGATTTCTTTGGCGTTTTTGATTTTATTCGGGACTCAGTTTTGGCCGGCTATTGCGGTGGGTTCTTTTTTCACCAATTATATGGTAAACCCTTCGATTGTTGATGCACTATTTATTTCACTGGGTAACAGCTTCGCCATTGCTCTGGGCGCTCATGTATTTCGAAAATTAGAACCCCGACTTGAGAATGCTTTGCGGTCGTTTCGTTCTGTGTTGATTTATATTTTTTTAGTCGCTCTACCAGCTTCCGCGCTTGCAGCAGGAATTGGGGCTACCGCTCTCACAATTACGGAAGGAGACGATTTTTTTGAAATTTTAAGACCTTGGAGTATTGGATATTTTTTAAGTCACATGGTTTTAGGGCCGTTTTTGATTAAATTTTACATTAGGATTCGGAATCGAGAGTTCTCGTTTCAAAAAATTTTAGAGATTTTGTTTCTTACGATATGCACGTCAGTTGCATGCTATTACGTTTTCTGGCCGCCCATGGAAGCTGATAAATATGGCATCACATTTCTTTTATTTTCGTTTTTAATTTG
>CAUJEF010000072.1 GCA_963169515.1 Bdellovibrionota bacterium | reverse complement strand
AATCGTTCCAAATGCAAGCTCGCCTCTCTCGGCCCGTCGCCGCAGATTTTTATCATTTTCCAAAATCCAGCGCACTTTGGAACCCGAAAAGTAAGGATCAATCACCAGACCTGTTTTTGTTTTAATTGTTTTCAAATGTTTTTTTCGAATCTTATCGCAGAAATCAGATGTTCGCCGGCACTGCCAAACGATGGCATTGTAAACGGGCTTTCCGGTTTCGCGGTCCCAAATCACAGTCGTTTCCCGTTGGTTCGTAATGCCGATCGCAGCAATGTCGTGCACAGAAATTTGTGATTTGACCAAAGCCTCGCTAATGGAATCCGTTACACTCTTCCAAATATCTTCGGGGTCATGCTCGACCCACCCTGGCTTAGGATAAAGCTGCTTAAACTCTTTTTTTGCGTTATATAGGGCCTGACCCTCTTCATTGAGAATTGTAACTTGTGACCCTGTTGTTCCTTGATCGATTGAGAGCACATAATTTGGCACGGAGAACCTCGTTTTAGATCATTGGCCTGTATTTTTATTTATTAGAATTGTTATATAATCATTAAAGCGACATGAAAAACTTTTTCGAAAAATCAGCAGACAAATTGTTTGGCCTCAAAAATCTTCCTGAGGATGTGCTGCTGTATCGAGTCATGCCAAAGCTACTTCTCACCGTGGTTAAGAAATATCTTAGGCTTACAGTGGAGGGAGTTGAGCATATTCCTAAAAAGGGGCGCACCTTAATTACGCCCAACCACTCTGGTTACAGTGGTTTTGATGCAATTATTTTAGGCAATGAAATTTTCACTCAAACAAAAAGAATTCCCCGAGTCTTAACCCACCACCTTTGGTTTTTAACTAAAGCGACAGCAATTCCGGCAAATAAGTTAGGTTTTTTTGAGGCAACTACTGAAATGGGAATGAAATTACTAAACAAAAACAACGCTGTTGTGCTATTCCCTGAGGGCGAACAAGGAAATTTCAAACCTACAACCCGCCGCTATCGTCTACAGGAATTTAAGCGTGGTTTCATTCGTATGGCAATTAAGACCGGCGCACCGATTGTTCCTGCACTTGTAATCGGCGCTGAAGAAACTCATATTAATTTAAAACAAATTAAGCTCGCAAAATACCTGACTGGCGGAGTGCTCCCACTTCCCTTGAATGTGATCCCGCTCCCTGCAAAATGGAAAATTAAATTTTTACCTCCGATAAAGCTTCCGTTCAGACCAGAATCCGCCAATGACGTCGAGCTGGTACACGAAATTGCGTCGGACTTGCGCGAAATGATGCAATTGGAGCTTAATAAAGAATTGGCAAAGCGTGAGTGGGTGTATCTTGGAAAGAGGCTTTAGGGTTCAATCTCCCCGGCTTGGTCAGAACCAATTTTTTTAATGATTGTATCCCAAACTTTAATAATCGCACCGGGCTCATTTTGTTCTCGGGATATAAGGCCCTTAACTATAATTTCCGCCAGCGAAACAACCACAACAAGAAGCAAAACATACTCAAGGACAAGCTGCCCCCCCTGATTCCTAAGGTTCCAGGTTCTTTTTCGGAGCAACTTTGTCCGCTTTATGGATTTCGCATGAGTTATCATCTTGAACCTGGAACCTTTATGAAAAATCGCGATCACCCAAAATAAATTCGATATTGTTCAAAATTTTATCTTGAACCGGTTCTGATATCGGCGATTGAATTCCAATTACAATGTCATTGTCTAAATTTTCCACTGCTAGATCTTTGTCTAGGTCGAATGACTGTAAGAACGCTTCCTTGTTTGGATAAATCATGACAAAAATGGTTTTTTTTGCTGACTGGTCCCGAAAAGCCGTATTTGCGCCCGGGGTCGTTTCTGCCCCTGGCTTGAAGTGATTTTGTAGCTTGAAATAAATTTTTAGTGCATCTGACTCTTGCGCTTGAGAAAAATAAAGTCTGACTGGCCCGTCGAAAATAGCCGTATTGAATGCTGGACTAAAATATTTTGATTCTAATATGCGTGCCGATGTAATCTCCATGATGCGAATCCCCCCAGTGCTTGCTTCAAGCCTAAAAAAGATTAGGGGTAAAAATCAAACTAAAATTTCACTTTTTTTCATTTTTTTTGAAAGAATTTAAGAAATTTGAAGCCCATCACGCCAAATACCTGTAAACGGAGAAGATCCTGGTTGATAGAAAATTCCAGTAAGGGACGTATTGGTGGTCAAAAAGTCTGCAGACAGCCCAACCTGAAGGCTTCCCACTTCATCTTCAAGCCCAAGAGCAAAGCCCGCGTTCACCGTAAACGCAGACAGAACTTCAAAATAGGTCATCTTAAGTTCCAAGCGCGCCAACGCACCAATCATTTGCAAATCTTGTGTCGGACAACTCCCTGGGTTGAAGTTACTAGCAATAGCTACCCTAGCACCAGAATCCAGAAGCCGTCGGGCTGGAGCATACGGGTTTTTTAAAAATAGATCTGCTCCGGGAGTCAATACGGCCGTTGTGCTTGAATTTGAAATGCTACGTATGTCGGCCTCATTGATAAAATTGACGTGGTCAATAGACCGAGCACCTTGGGCAATAGCAACCAAGACACCCTGGGATGCCGTTAGCTGGTTCGTATGAGCTACAATGTCAAATCCCAGCGCTTTTGCTTTTTCAAAATACCTTTGCGAATCGGAGGCTGAAAATGCCATATCTTCGATAAAAATATCGCAGCGACGTGTGAGTTTTTTAATTTTTGAAAGATCACTTAAGATACTATCAATGTACTGTACATTGTTTGTAAATTCGGGGGGAAGAGTGTGAGGGCCCAAGTAGGTTGGAACAATTCGCGCCTTTTTTAATCCTTTGATTACTTTTAAAATTTTTACTTCGTCTTTTAATGTTAAACCATATCCACTCTTGATTTCTATGGTGGTAGCACCCTGACGAATATGTTCGTTAACTCGAACCTGGCTCAACTTTAAGAGCCTCTCGTGCGAGGTCCTTCGAGTTTCTTTAACTGTAGAAATAATCCCGCCACCCGCTTTTGCAATGTCCTGGTAAGTAGCGCCTTGATTTCTCATTTCAAATTCAAAAGCGCGATCCCCTGCAAAAACCATGTGTGTGTGGCAATCGACAAGGCCTGGCAATACAATTTGTTTACCCAGCGATATCTTTTGAGGCCTTAATTTTGTGAAGTCTTTGGGGACTTTTTTTGAGCTGCCCACCCAAACGATTTTTCCATCACGAACAACAAATGCTGCATTTTTCAAGATACTCAAATCTTTTTCTCGAATGCGACGCCCATCTTGATTGCGAACACTTTCAAGCGTTACAAGTTCAGCAACATCCGTGAACAGAAAGATATTTTTCATAAAACAGCTACACCACGCTCCAGAGCTGTTTCTCGTGCGTCTTCATATCCAGCGTCTATATGTCGATATAAACCCATCGCTGGATCACAGGTAAGAACCCGTTCCAGACGTTTTTCTGCCGCCATGGTTCCATCAGCTACGATGACTTGGCCCGCATGAAGGCTGTACCCCATCCCAACGCCACCGCCATGATGAAAGCTCACCCAGGTCGCACCACAGGCTGTGTTTGATAGAGCATTTAGTATTGGCCAATCGGCGATCGCATCAGACCCATCTTTCATCGACTCTGTTTCACGGTTAGGGGACGCCACGCTTCCACAGTCTAAATGGTCCCGCCCAATTACGATCGGCGCTTTGACTTTGCCTGTTTTGACCAATTCATTAAATTTTTTTCCAGCTTTCGCTCGCTCGCCGTATTCCAACCAGCAAATACGGGCTGGCAAGCCTTGAAATTTAATTCGTTGTTCGGCCATATCCAGCCAGTTCAGCAAATGGCTTTTTTGGGGGAACAATTCACGTATTGCATCGTCTGTGACCTGAATATCAGAAGGATCACCCGAAAGGGCTACCCAACGAAACGGCCCGCTGCCTTTACAAAACAGAGGGCGAATATACTCAGGAACAAAACCTTTAATTTTAAAGGCATCTTTCACACCCTCGTCAAAAGCAATGGCACGAATATTGTTTCCATAATCAAATGTAATCGCGCCTCGACTTTGCATTTCAAGCATTCCTCGAACATGCTTCGCCATACTTTTTTTAGATAAATCAACATAGGCTTTGGGATCATGCTTTCTCAGCGCTGTAGCCTCAGTGACTGTATATCCTTCCGGAATATATCCGTTCAGCGGGTCATGAGCTGACGTCTGATCCGTCAATAGATCTGGCAAAAAGTGTCGATCAATCAACTGATGAATTACAGTCGCCATATTGCCCTTAAGTGCGATTGATTTTGCGGTTTTTTTATCCTTATATTTTTTTATCAAGGTCAGTGCTTCGTCAATATTATCCACAGCTTCGTCTACATAACCTGTTTCAAGCCGTTTTTGAATTCGAGTCTCATCCACCTCTACTGCTAAAACGACAGCACCCGCAAAAACACCGGCCAATGTTTGCGCCCCGCCCATTCCGCCCAAACCCGCAGTTAGAATGACTTTACCCTTAAGGTCACCGTTAAAATGCTTTCGACCTGCCTCAACAAATGTTTCGTAAGTCCCCTGGACAATTCCTTGAGTGCCGATATAAATCCAAGATCCGGCAGTCATTTGACCATACATCATTAAGCCTTTTTGATCGAGTTCGTGGAACTTTTCCCATGTTGCCCACTTGGGAACAAGATTAGAATTTGCCAATAAGACTCGTGGAGCGTCTTCATGTGTACGAATAATCCCAACAGGCTTCCCGGATTGAATTAATAGTGTTTCATTATTTTCTAATTTTTTCAAAACATCTAAAATCTTATCAAACGCTTCCCAGTTCCTAGCCGCTTTTCCAATCCCACCATAAACAACCAGATCTTCAGGCCGCTCAGCAACCGATGGATCCAAATTATTTTGTATCATCCGGTAAGCTGCTTCTTGCAACCAACCTTTGCAGTGTAGCTTGGTGCCAGTTGGAGCTTTTATACTTCGCTTCATTAGAACTCCAGTTCCCCAATGCTTTTCTTTAATACATTCATCAAAGAATTGTCTCGGATCAAATCACCGATTGCCCAAATGTCTTCCGCAAAAAAACGATCTTCTTTGGCATAAGATACGTGCTTACGAATAAACTGATGTGCCGCAAGCACTCCGGCGGCTGGCTCCAAAGGTTTTCTCAAATCTAATCCTTGGCAAGCCGCCAAAAATTCCATCGCCACAACATTTTCTGAGTTTCGAACCACTTGCCCCAACTTTCGTGCGGCGATTGTTCCCATCGACACATGATCCTCTTTATCAGCATTAGTTGGGATACTGTCAGCGCTGGC
>CAUJEF010000071.1 GCA_963169515.1 Bdellovibrionota bacterium | reverse complement strand
CCGCGGATGGTAATACCAACCTCTGCCCGGGGGAACAAGCTTGTCGCCATAAAATAATTGAAGAGTTCCTGATTGAGGGATTGCTTGTAATACGATCTCCTGCTTCATCAATTTTTCGCGAATGTCGGATCCAATTCCCGCCAGGTGCTTGCCAAAACTTGCGTCACAAATAGGATAAGTCCGACCGTTCATTTGCGCAACCGCACTGCTAATACGATCTGGTTTGTCGGCGTAACTTTTGCGAGGGCATTCAGGAGTTGCCACGACACCGTACAGGTTTATTCTTGCCCCCAACGATTCACGCAATTGAAATAAAAAATTGTCAACGGAAATGGAAGAGCTCGAATCGTCTTCATCCGTCACCATAATGACTACGACTTTAGAGTCCGATCGAATAAAGTTATCATTTGCGTGATTTAGCTCAGGGGTAAAAGCAGTTAGTATGGGTGAAAAGAGTTCTTCAAAGCGCGGCCCGCCTTGGGAGAGCGGCAACACTCCCACGTTTATGGCTGCACGGATATTATCTTTAGCGCCGTTACCACGGGTAATGAATGGCGTTCTGAGTCGGCCTTCAGGATAACATTCAATGATTTTTCCATTTTTATCTTCGTTGCCACAGCGGCGAGAATCGTAAACTGTGATTACGCCGACGCGGTAATCGATCAAACTATTTTCTCCGAACCCATCAACAAACAAATCTGATGCTTTTTGTAACTTTTCTTGTGCGCTAAGCATACTTTCCGAGTTATCAATAACAAATAGGATATCTACCTTTGGATTGAGCTCGAAATTCATTTGGCCGCCGTGGATACTATCTTCTTCTGCGATAATTGCCGGCGTATAAACATCTGTTCCGCGGTTACGGGCACAGCCTATGATTGAAATTGAAATCAAATACACTAACACAAGCCTTTTCATATCTCAGACCCTTTTGGACACTTTTCGGATTCCACCTGATATGAATTCACTTCGTCGATCCAAAGTTCATCAGTGTATGGAAACTGGAGCTGGTCCTTTTTAGCTTTGAATTTTCCGATACGGTCACGATTATGATCTTTTGCTTCCTCAAGCTTATGAAGTCGTTGCATCACTTCGGCTTCGATCAGGTGAAGCTTTTTTGTTGTCTCTGAAATTTCCTTGATATCTTCTTTTGCAAGTGTGGCGACACGCTTTAGAAGCTTTGCATTGTTATTTGTTCGGATGGCCTGCTGCACTTGGGTATCGAGGTGAAAAAGTGTCGGAAACTCGATGGCCTTATCGGCATAAGCGGCAAAGCCTTTATTTAAATTTTTAGCAACTGATAGTACCTTCTGATCAGCGTCCCGATCTGCAAGGGCGACCAGTGCAATTGTGCGTACCTTCATGTTTGCTTTGTATTTTTCTAAAATTGCGTAAATGTTGTCGTACTGGCAAAGCCTCAGGTAAGTTAATGCTGCTGTGAAATACGGCTCGGGGCCCAGATTTTTTTCAAATACAGGTGAAATCAGAGTTGTAAGATCGGCGAGGGCCTTGTTGTAATCTCCGGCGCGGCCAAAGGTATGCGCTCGCTCTTCAACAGCGAGTAACCAATAGTCCGAGTTCGGCTGGATTTTTGAATATAACTTTTCCGCCTCATTATACTTTCCAGAGGCATAGCTTGTGCGTGCTTGGTTCAGCAGGGTTCTGTCCTGTTGGATTCCAGCAGTAGCCGCTGTGGCCGTGAGTGTGATGATCGCGAAAAACATTTTTACCATAGCAATATGCCCATGCCTGCAGAAAATGATGTTACGCCTTCATTGCGCTCGATATTATTCACCTTGTCTGTGTAGTTTTGGTAACGGACCTCAAGCCTTGAGGATAAATGTTGTGACCACCAAAATCCGATACCGCTGCCGGCAGTCCAAGTATCAGAAGTGCCACTTTTCAATAACATTTTTCCGTAACCGCCGAGAACGTAAACATCAAACTGTGTTACCCCAAGATTAAAAAAATTCAACTTCCCGTAGAGTGGATAAAAAGTGGCTACGCCCATTGTTGACGAAAGTGGGTAGTCCACCTCAGGCCGACTTCTGAAGTCGCCTTGTGAAAAGGCCCGGTCGTAAGCATCGAATACGCGTTCACCTTCGGCAGAAAGACGAGCGTAAGTTTCGTAATGTCTTACGCCAACTGAAAATTTAGGGGAAAAATGGAAATCGACCTGAAATCCAAGATTGTTGGTATTGATATATGGATCACCACCAGCGACCATATCGTAATTCACCCCAAGCTCGAAGCGGTTATTCCTATCCACTGTTCTATTCTGAACAATTCTGATTTTATTTTCACCGCGAATTTGTCTAGAACGTTCAGCTATTTGCTTGTTATTACCAAGCGAATCTATGTCCTCTAGAATCCCCTTTGAATTTGCGGTGACTGAAATTAAGCAAAGGATTAGGGCTAAGGTTTTCATGGTTTTGTTTCCTTTAGATTGGCAACAGTCGGGATTTTTGATTTTTGAGCCTGGTCTTCTGGTTTGGGACGGGTGAATGTTGTTGTTACATATACTGTTGGTGAGCTTAAGTTTGCATCACGGTTTTCTGCTGACAGTTGCATTGTGAATTCAAAATTTGTTGTGCTGGATTTTAACTGCTCTGCAAGTAGGTAACGGATAATTTCTGGGTTTATTTCAAGCGTAAAACGATACGTACTGTTTCCCACCGCAGTCGGACCAGAGATCGTCGAAACTGCCGGTGTCATTGAGTAAACGGGATTTTCTTTTGAAGAGATGCTTTTGTCGTAGCGACCATATAATTGTAGATTTTCGATGTTGATCACATCTTTTGCCATTACATCCACGTTGAAGCGCACTTTTTCTGTTGCATTCAGGTTCAGTTTTTTATTGAGAAATACCGGTTTGATAACGGGAACCTGATCTGTGCGGGTTATGAATAGCCCTAATTGCCGAGTACAGCGCACTTCGTTTTGTAATTGCGACTTTGGGAGCAGATTAATTTCGTGGGCAATGGAGTTGCTGCCATTTTGCACAGAACCTTTTGGGGGTGAGAATGTAAAATTAAATTTTAGCCCATCTTTGGTCATTCCATATCTTCTGATTGTAAGACCTTCGACCTTTGAGTCAGTTAGGATTTCGTCCGTTTGACGTCCATGGAGTCCCCGAATGTAAAAAGGAACGGTTACAGAGCGCCCTTCTACAGCATAAAGAAATGCTGGGCCGGTGATGTTCATTGTGCATTCGTCATATTCTTGTGGAGCTGTTTGCGGTGGTGGCGCAACATTTCCCTTTGCACGCCCAGCAAGGGGATCTTTTTGTGCACAGGCAAGTAAAGATAAAGTCATAAACAAAATAAATATTCTTTTCATAATATTTTTAACCCCTCGTAAATCGGAACGGATAGTTCACTTTTACAGAGACGTTTCCTTTCGGTTTCGGAAATTTCAAATTTTTCAAAGTATCTAATATGCATGAATCGATGATTTCAGATTTGGTACTTGTATGGGCCACTTTTGCTGTAATCACGTGCCCTGCGGCTGAAATAACAAAGTCAATCGCAACA
>CAUJEF010000070.1 GCA_963169515.1 Bdellovibrionota bacterium | reverse complement strand
GCATGATGTATCCAAAATTGGCTTCGATACCCCATTTTTCTGTCAAGTTATATCCCAAGCGCAAGCCAATCATGGAGTTAAAGAAAAATGGATTATTCACCATTGCTCCAACGCTTGGGAAAAATTCAAACCGAGATGTTTTTGGCAGATACCGTCGTTGAATTACGGCGATGTCACTGAACGGGGCAAAGTTTCCAAGTTCTGATATGTCGCTTAAGTCATCCTTGTCCTCTTTAAAGTCTAATTTTTCTTTTTTCTTTCGCGGTGGTCTTTTTTGAGCTTCTTCAATGGGATCCAGTAGTGGTTCTTCAAGCCTGAGTTCGCCTTCATCAGAGCCTGCCGCATTTTCTAATTTATCGGCAGCATTATTGCCCTCTTTCAGCGGCACTTCAACATCATCGCCCTGCTGAGCCAGGGCCACCGAAACCGAAAATAGCAGAATGAAAACGCTTAGCCTTTTCACAGGATATATCCCATCCCAACAGTGATTATGCTATTTAGGACTGAATGTGCTTCGAAAGCTGGAGTGCTTGGGCTTTTATAGACTGGATTAGGTCCTTGATAAAAAAGGTATCGTAAGTCTGAAACCAAGCTGAGTTTATTTGTAAAATATATCTTTAACCCGAGCCCCGCGCTAAATGTAAGGCTTGAATCGCCACCGTTCCATGTTGCATTTGTTAAGTCACCCGTATCAAATGAAATAAGACCGATGCCTGCTGTACCATAAATCATAATGTTCCATACGGTTTGTTTTGTGAGACTGATTTTTCCATAATATGGCGTAATATGATATGAGCCCAGAAATGCATACTGCGGCTTTGGAACTTGATCGACAAAATTCATTCCATAACCTGGTTTTGATTTGAGCTCTTCAGCATAACCGCTGATCTTGGATGAAAATGTCGTAAAAAATAATTCGATCCCAGTTATGTCGCTCAGGTGGTAAGTGATTGCCCCACCGTAATTGAAAGGCTCAACCATGGAATCGTTAAGTGTCCACCCAGCAAAGAGCTCGGCCTCAAAACGATTTTCAGTCACTACATTTTTCTTTTTCACAGACGTTGAGGTATCAAAAACCGGATAGACAGATTCTTGTGCCAATTCCTCATCAGGGAATTCAACTTTTACCGCGTGCGCATTTGTTGCGATAAAAAAAACGGTGGATAAACTTAGAAGCCAATTCATTTTGTTGGACCCCATCGAAGTTGAATACTTTTAACTACTTACATCGTAGCCAGATTTGCAAAAGGGGGGAATGATTTCCTCTCCATGCCTTGACCTAGGGCTAGGTTCGATAGGGCCTTGGTCGATGCGCTAGCCAACCCTTGGAACTGATATGACTAAATTTAAAACAGCTCTACTCGGTTTTTGCTGAAATTATTTCATCAGACAACGCTTCCCAATTCGCAATATCGTCACAGAATATGTTTAAGAAAAATTTTGATGTAGTCTGCTCCCATGATTTTGCGGCTTACGGCATGTGTATTTTTTTGTTTATTTTTTATTGCATCTTCGACTTTAGCTGCCTCAAAAAGTCGATGCCCGGCCATTTTCGAAGACATCACTCAAAAAGACGGGGTTGTGCTTGATTTTCAAAGCTATCAAAAACTTGCATACTTGGATAGAGCGCTCGAACCTCTGAGATTTAAAGTCCACTTTGACAATATAAATGTTCTTAAAACCATTTTCCCAGAAGCACAGACGCGTGAAACAGTTGACCCTGCCGGAACACTGCTTGGACAAATTCGATTTCGAATTATTGGTGGGAAATTGAAAATCTATCAAAAGCTCGATGAATACGAAATGGAATTGGCCTATCCGCGTGGACACAAACCTCTGGAGATCGAAAACAACTCTATATCGCTCAACGACGAAACCTATGATACGTATATACTAAAATTTGACTTGTCCCATGGCGACGATGGCTATCTTATCATCTCTACCGGGACAAGGGACATTGTTCAAGCCGAAGTCAAAGCAAGCGATGGAACTACCTATGTTATTTTTCTTGCCGACGGACTTCCAACGACACGGCACTAGAGTGTTTTCAAGAGATCTTGAATGTGTATTAAACCGATGGGCTTTGTAGATCCATTTTGTGAATCAATGACGAAAAGAGCCTGTATCGAGAATTTTTCCATTACTTGCAGTGCCTTTTCTGCCATTTCTACAGCATCGATTGTTTTTGGATTTGATGACATAATGTCTTTTGCTTTGAAATCGAACACATTTTTGCCTGTGTCCAAGGCCCGTCTTAAATCACCATCTGTAATAGTTCCAACAAGGCTGCCGGTTTTATCAAGCACACCCGCTGTCCCACGAACCTCAGATGAAGTCATTTTTGAAATGATATCTTTCATTCCTGTATCTAATTGAACCAGGGCAACCCCCTCATGCATCACGTCTTTAACCCTGGTAAGTAAGCGCTTACCCAAACTCCCCGAAGGATGAAATTCCGCAAAGTCTTCGGTTTTAAATCCTTTTTTCTTAAGCAAAGTCACCGCTATTGCATCACCCAGGGCAAGGGCCGCTGTCGTACTTGAAGTCGGAGCAAGCCCCATCGGACAAGCATCGTCATTAACATTCACCTCAAGAACAATCTGGCTCGCTTTCCCAAGCGTGCTGTTTTTATTCCGAGTTAAAGAAATCATTGGAATATCTTTGCGGGCAGCATATTTCACCAAATGTGACAGTTCTTCGGTTTCGCCACTGTTGCTGAGTGCAATAATCACATCGCCTTTTGTTATAACACCAAGATCCCCGTGAGAACTCTCTGCAGGATGAATATATATTGCTGCCGTACCTGTAGACGATAAAGTGCTCGCGATCTTTCGTGCTATCAAGCCAGACTTGCCCATTCCTGTAAGCAAAACCTTGCCCCTGCATGCCAGCAGGATATCGATGGCTTTCTTAAATTCGCTTCCTATTTTTTCTTTAAGGTCCAGAATGGCTTTGGCTTCAAGTTCCAGGACCTTTTTCATTTCGTGAAGTTCGTCTGTCATATTGAAACTTCCCGAGTGCGGGTTTGTAATGTTTTTGCTTTCATCACTCCTGGCACCTTCTTTTTAGGCTCACTTTTTTGAGCATTTGCAGATTTCAAACAAGCCTGCACAAAGCTTTCAAACAGTGGATGCGGCCCAAGAGGTTTTGATTGAAATTCTGGGTGAAATTGAACGCCGATAAACCATGGATGATCTTTGATTTCTACAATTTCCACCAAATCACGTTCTTTGCAGATGCCTGATAGGACCATTCCGTTTTTAATAAATAAGTTTCTAAACTGGTTGTTGAATTCTAAACGATGACGGTGACGCTCGCTGATCACATCAGTGTTGTATATCCTTTGGGCCAATGTTTTGGGCTCCAGATGACATCTATATGCCCCAAGTCTCATCGTGCCGCCCTTATCTTTTGTTGTTTTTTGCTCAAGCATATAATCAATCACCAGGCTTTTGCCGTTTCTATTTTCGACAAACTCTGCACTTGCTGCATTTTTAATCCCACATACGTTTCTTGCAAATTCAATTGATGCTAATTGCATACCCAAACAAATCCCGAAAAACGGAATAGAATTTTCACGGGCATACTGAATGGCGTGGATTTTCCCCTCTGTTCCCCGCTCCCCGAATCCGCCAGGAACAAGAACTCCATCCGTTCCAGCCAATGCCTTTTCAACATTTTTGGGGGTCAATTCGTCTGAATTAATGAATTTAATATTTACCTTTGCTTTATTTGCAATTCCACCGTGCACAATGGATTCGATCAAAGATTTGTAACTTTCTTTAAGATCCACGTATTTGCCAACAACTCCGATCGTGGTGACATTTTCAGGTTCTTTTAAAGTCTTCACCATTTTCTTCCATCCGGTCAGATCTTGTGGGTCGGATTCGAGATTCAATCGTTTAGTTACCTTCTCGTCAAATTTTTCATGATGAAGCATCAGTGGGACTTCATAAATGGAAGAAACATCCACGGCATTAATTACGTTTTCTGGCCTTAAGCTGCAAAACAATCCTATTTTTGAACGCATCTCTATGCTCAGTGGGCGATCTGAACGACAAATTAAGAAATCTGGTTGGATGCCGATTTCCCGTAACTCTTTTACTGAGTGTTGTGTTGGCTTGCTTTTCAATTCTCCCGCGGCAGCAATATACGGAACCAACGTAACATGCACAAATAGGGTATTTTCAGTTCCATGATCTACGCGCATCTGTCTAATTGCCTCTAGAAACGGCAAGCTTTCGATATCGCCCACTGTCCCGCCAATCTCAACCAGAACAACCTCTGCACCTTGTCCAACTTCATACATCCGAGATTTAATCTCGTCCGTAATATGTGGAATTACCTGCACTGTTCCACCAAGGTAATCTCCGCGGCGCTCTTTTTGAATTACAGTTTCATAAATTTGGCCCGTCGAAACACTGTTAGATCTTTTTACATTCACCGATGTGAACCGTTCGTAGTGGCCCAAATCCAAATCCGTTTCGGCGCCATCATCTGTCACATAAACTTCTCCGTGCTGAAATGGGGACATCGTTCCTGGATCTACGTTCAAATACGGGTCAAACTTCATCAACGCCACTTTCCACCCACGGGACTCTAACAATGTTCCCAGTGACGCCGTAACCAATCCCTTCCCAATCGAAGACGTCACACCACCCGTTATAAAAACAAATTTTTGATCAAAACGCTTTTTAGTTGAAGTTAAAGCCTTGGCCTTTTTTTGCGTTTTAGACATTTTCATAACCCCTTTTTATTAAAATTTCTTCTACTCGTTTTAAATCTTCCGGAACATCTACGCCCTGGGTTTTGAAATTCACAGGCACAACTCGAATCTTTGCCCCCAAATACAGCGCCCTTAATTGCTCGAGACCTTCATGCTTTTCCATCAGACAAGGGCCCGCCTGACAAAATATTTTTAAAAAATTCTTCCGATACGCATAAATTCCAATATGCTGCAAATTACAAAATTCTCCATCCCGTTGCGTACGAGAATACGGAATCGGCAAACGGCTGAAATAAATTGCCTCGCCTTTGTTGTTCAAAACTATTTTTGCCGTATTAATGTTAAGCAAATCTTCGTCCGAATCAAACTTCCTAGCCAAAGTTCCCATCGAATCGTTCGGATGATCCAACATTGCTTTCACCAACGGATCCAACACATCGCCGTTAATCAATGGTTCATCGCCCTGAATATTCAAAATCACGTCGCCATCAAGATCTTTCACGGCTGCCCACACTCGATCCGTTCCTGTGGGCAGATCGCTTGGGGTCATGCTAACCAGTGCGCCGGCCATCTCTGAAACGCGCGCAACTTCATGGTCATCTGTTGCAACGATTATTTTATTGATTAGCTTTGCAGTCTTGGCACCTTCTACCACCCACTGAATCATCGGCTTCCCGAGGATTTTTTTAAGAGGCTTTGCCGGCAATCTTTGGGACCCGATTCGCGATGGAATTACACCTAAAACGGTAATCATTTTTTAACCCATTCGTTAAAAACAAAATTTTCTATCTCTTTGATGCCTTCTTGCCTTAAGCTCGAGCATACAAAAATATCATCCACCATGGAATCAATTTTTATCTGTTTCACTCTGTCATTTTTCTTTTTTTCTGATAGCTTGTCAGCCTTTGTAAGCGCCAATAGGTAGGGACGCTTCTGACCCTTCAACCACTGCGCCAACATCTCTTCGAAATCTTCCCAATCTCTGCGTATGTCCATAACAATAATAACGCCGGCAAGATTCTCCCGATTTTTTAAATAGGCCTGAATCATTCGATCCCATTCGTACATTTTCTTTTGGGTTTGTTTGGAAAAACCATATCCAGGCAGGTCAACCAAGCGATAATGGTCCCCGCAGCTGTAAAAGTTCAACAACTGTGTTTTTCCTGGGGTGTTGCTTACCCGCGCAAGGGATCTGCCCAAAAACTGATTTAAAAGCGTGGACTTACCGGCATTTGATCTGCCAGCCATTGCAATTTCGGGCTTTTCTGGGGGAGGGTAGCCATCAGGCTTTACAGCACTTATCAAAAACTCAGAGTGTTGTGTCTGAGGCTTCAGAGGCATGAGTGAATATATTAGATTTTCAACAAGATGGGAATCCCAAAATTCGTAAAAATCCAAGTTTTTAGATACGAACTCATCATCCGGTACACTCTAAAACGCATTATATAAGGGCACAACCTTTGAAACTTCAAACCCACGATTTTAAAAAGGAGGGAGCCCAGTGGAGTTATACTTACTGCCGTTTGAATGTCCTAACCAACCCATAAAAATGGAAAACCTAATAACCCTTGGACGGAATAAAGAAAATACCGTCCCACTGGCAAGCCCATTGGTCAACGAACGCCACGCTCGCATCGAAAGGCTAGAAAAAAATTTTATTCTGCGAGACCTGCGGTCAGCCGAAGGAACATATGTTAATCAAACACGAATACTCGAAGCGCTGCTAAAAGAAGGGGACCACATCCAAATTGGCCCCTTCGGATTCCGAATAGAAAACGAAGACACTCTGAATGAGAATCATTTACTGACAAGCAAATCTAAAAAATGGAATGAACAGCTTTGTCGCGTTCCTTACTTTGCAAAAACAGATCTTCCCGTCTTGCTCCTGGGCGCTTCAGGCACAGGAAAAGAAGTCCTTGCTGCCAATATTCATAAAAATTCCTTCCGACGGATGGGACCTTTTGTTACCGTCAATTGCAGCGCCCTAAGTGAGTCTCTTGTGGAAAGTGAGCTTTTCGGTCATATTCGCGGCAGCTTTACTGGTTCAACCCAAGACCGCAAGGGCGCATTCGAGGCCGCACGCGGTGGAACCTTGTTTTTGGATGAAATTGGAGATCTTCCGATTTCCCTTCAACCTAAACTGCTACGGGCATTGGAAAACAGAGAAATTCGCCCCGTCGGGAGTGATAAAAACTTAAAAACAAATGTCCGAATCATTGCAGCAACCCACCAGAACCTAAAAAAAGCAATTAATGATGGCCAATTTCGAAAAGATCTATTTTACCGCCTTAATGTAATCCAAATGAATCTGCCAAAGCTTCGCGACCGCCGCGAAGACTTTGAACAGCTCCTATATACATTTGCAAAAGAATATAAAGTTCGATTTTCTGAAAACGCCGTTCAAGTATTAAAAAACTACACTTGGCCTGGAAATATCAGAGAGCTCCGAAATCTTATTTCCCGAACGTCTGCAATTTTTCCAAACGAATACATCGGTCCTGAACACCTAAACCATCTTATAGAGCCCTTCGCTCTGGGCGAGGCACTTGGAAATGCAGTCTCTGTGCCCTTACTGCAAGATGTTGAAAGGGATCTTATCGTTCAGGGGCTTATTGCAAACCATGGCAACCAACGAAAGACGGCCGCCGATCTCGGCTTACCTAAAAGCACACTGAACGATCGCATTCGTCAGTATAATATTGATATAGCGGCGCTATTGAAAACTCGTGGCGCAGCGATCTAAGGTTTTATCAAAAGTGTATTGAAATAAATATCTTTGATTTTACCTTGGGTTAAAACCAAATTGAGTTCCGATTTAAGGGCGATTTTCCATTTTCGTTTCCCCCCCTCGCTCTGTAACTGGTCGTAAGAAAAATCTTCTGTGATTCGTTGGACAAAATCTTGAAGCTCTCGCTCACGGTCTTTGATTTCAATGGCAGCCTCTTGGTTTGTAGCGTGCAAAAAAATATTAAATGCCGCCATGGGATTATCGCCAGATCTTGCCGACGGTTTCAGGTTCACCACCACTTTGTTTAATAAAACAATATGCTGCGGGACCAACAAATCATTTCCAAATTCAACAGGTGGTTCTTCTGGGTTCAGTTGGATAATTTGAGTCGCTTTGTCTGTAAGCGAATAAACGGTATGGTCTTCAAAAAATGTAGTCCATCGACCACCCCAATAATGAATAATTACGCCAAACAGGGCGAGCAATAAAATTATCGATGACAATTTTAGTTTGCCAATCAGACTGAGGTTCTTTATTCCCGAAAATGGATTTTGAAAGTCTTGGAAAAAATCGGCTGCCTGTCCCTGAACGGTTGCCGCAAAATCCCCCAACTTTGAAATAATTTTTCCAAGTTTGGTGTCGGCCTCGTTCAGATCAATAGATCCGATATCAAGCGCAGGCGGAATATCTGGGGGCGGGGCCGTTACGGTTTTGGGCGCGGCGGCCTGTGTTGGTACTGCATTTGGATTTACCTCGTCTGGATCTGGCGGAGGTCCAGGTAAATCTACGTTTTTATCTTTGATTTCGTCGGCCACGGGTTTCTAACTCCTTAAAACGATTATGGCAAATTCTTTACTTCGTTCAAACAAAAAGTTCTTAAATTGATACAAAATCTACCGATCTAGTATATAGACCAAAGGATTTGTCGATGCATACATTAGGATTAATTTTAATGTCACTATCCCTCTGTGGATGCGCCCTTTTCCAAAGAAGCCCAAGCAGTGGGTACGCAAATTCTGAAAGCCGCTACGCCGAAGTTGCATACAATAACCTTGAACAAAATGTTTATGAAGAATCCTATGAGGATCGCAATGTCAACGGGCTTGACCCTCTCTCTTTCGAAAAGCGAATGATCCGCATTGGATTGGAAAAAAGGCTTAAAGGACTTGAGGAAAAGAGACAATACCAACAGTTTAAATCGCTCATGTCAGACGCAGAACGCGCAGAGTTTTTAAACATCAATGACATTTATTCGCGTGACCGTTGGCTGGACGAAAATGGTTTTTCGACACCGGAAAAAAGACACTCTCGTGAGGTAGCATCTCTTATAGAAAAAAATGATATCGCCATTGGAATGAATCGCCTTGCCGTTAAAGATAGCTGGGGTGACCCCGACGTCTTAGAAATCGCAGGAAATGTTTCAAGTGGGAACGAACGCTGGAAGTTCATAGAATCTATTGCCACGTCGGACGGCTTCAAGGTGCAAGAGCGGATAGTTTATTTCGAAAGGGGCAAAGTCGTTGGTTGGCAAACCAAAAAATAGTTACGAATGTGCTTCGGCCCAATTTAAACCCGAGGCAATATTTACCCGTAACGGCACCCGAAGCGTTACAACATTTTCCATCAAATCTCTGATCTTTGAGGTCGCTGCAGCGGTTTCTGACGTAGTTACTTCAAATAATAACTCGTCATGTACCTGTAGAAGCATTGGAATTTCTGATTTTTGATAAAGATCTATCATCGCTTTCTTTACAATGTCGCTTGCTGTTCCCTGCATCGGGGCATTGATAGCGGCGCGCTCGCCAAACTTTCGAATAGCGTGATTGGTCGATTTCAATTCGTCAATATAACGTCGTCGCCCCATTTGATTTTCAACATAACCATGCTTTTTTGCAAACTCAACCGTGTCTGTCATATACTCTTGCACCATAGAGAACTTGGTAAAATATCTTTTAATAATTTCAGTAGCTTCTTCACGGGAAACACCTACGTTTTCGGCTAGCCCGTGGGCGCTCATGCCATACGCTAATCCAAAATTCACGGCTTTCGCCATCCGTCGCATATCTGGAGTTACATCATCCAATGAAACACCAAAAACTTCAGACGCTGTTGCACGATGGATGTCTAAGTTTTGTTCGAAGGCAGTCACCAGACCTTTATCTTGAGTAATGTGCGCTAAAATACGCAGCTCGATCTGGCTATAATCCGATGATATAAATTGTTTACCCTTGGCTGCGACAAACGCTTCACGGATTGCGAAACCACGTTCGGTTCGGATTGGAATATTCTGTAAATTTGGATTTGAGCTCGAAAGCCGTCCTGTTGCCGTCAGCCCTTGATGAAAGGTCGTATGAATACGTTCCGTTTTTTTATGAATCAACATCGGCAACACATCAACATAGGTAGATTTCAATTTTGAAAGTTCACGATAATCAATAATAAGCTGGCAGATCGGATGCGACTTGGAAAGCTTTTCCAGAACGTCTGAATCCGTCGAATATCCAGTTTTTGTTTTGCGAATCGGATCCAGCTTTAGCTTATCAAATAAAACCTGCGAAAGC
>CAUJEF010000069.1 GCA_963169515.1 Bdellovibrionota bacterium | reverse complement strand
AGCTCCGCGCCCGCAGCCACCACCAGCTCCACGTCCGCAGCCACCACCAGCTCCACGTCCGCAGCCACCACCAGCTCCACGTCCGCAGCCACCACCAGCTCCGCGTCCGCAGCCACCACCAGCTCCGCGCCCGCAGCCACCACCACCGCGTCCCGCGCCTCCGGCCCCACGACCAGATCCAGGTGGTGGACCCGGGCCGCGCCCGAACCCGAATCCAGGTCGGCCCCCGCGCCCAAACGCCCAAATTCACTGGAACCTTGGTAGCGGTAGTACAATTATAATTTCTTAATTTTTAAAAACTTTAAAATATAACAAAGGCCTTCGCATTTGTGCGCAGGCCTCTGTGGTCATTTTGCGAACGCGTTCAACTCTCTTGATTCTTCAAGAATCACTGAGCCATGGCGGATCGATTTTTTAAGGTCCTTGTGGGTGAGTGCTTGGATATTCTGGCCAGATATATCACATTGGATTTTTTCTATGCTATCATCTTGAACTAGAAAGCTAATCGAGCGAGCTGTTGAACCTGGTTCAATTTCCATCAACTTGTAATTTCCAGCCGACAAAATATACGGATTTTCGGCGGTGGCGCTTTGTCGTTTTTGCCAGTATATGTAGCACCCAGCATTGTCAGACATATGGATGCTCACATAAATTATGCCATGGTCGGGACTCTTCATTGCATAAGACTCAGTAACTGAAATCGGCGAGTTTAGCTTTAAGGAATAGCTCACCATAGGGTCATTCAGTTTTGCCAGTTGTTCTTTATCGTCAACTGGACGATCTGCAAACGCACTTAAAGAAAACAATAGGACAAACAATATCTTTTTCACTCGTGTACACTCCTTACAGGACAGGGACAGGAATATTCATGTGCTCACTCCTTAGCTGCAATAGCCAGATTTTATTGCTTGGGCGTATTAATTGAAAATGAAATGAGATCTATGGAAATTTGTCCAAATTGGGTTCCCAAAATTGTCAGTTCCGTCTATAGCAATAACTCAATAAACTGCGTTTGAGCGATTTTATGTATAATTTTCGTACGTAAGTACCTTATGTGTATGTGCGCTGAAAGTTAACCGGGTTGCAGTAACTCTTTTTGCCTCTGAATCAGAACCCTTGCAATGTCACGTCTGACTCCCTGTCCTTCTAAGCGGTTTACTTTGATATAATCCTTTAAAGTTAACCGGGATTTCCATCCCACCACGACTCGGGTAAAAGGGCGCAAATCCCAAAACCTCTTTATCCCCACCTTTTCCTTTGTCTTCCAGCGGCTAACACCAGTCACCTTCATGGCAATCGCCGCTGTCACAGCGCGGATAAAAGGCTTGTAGGTATATCGATTTGTAAGCTTTATTTCTAAGTGAATATGGTTTCCGACATTGGCTCCAAAAAGCAATTTGACGCCGTATTTTTCAGCAAATTTCCTTAAAATAGCTCTGACATTTTCTTTATTCTTAGGTTCAAGAAAGGACCATCTGCCCTTGGCATGCGTAGAGCGAAGGACCAAATGCATGGTTTGTCTTGTAACAAGGGGCCTGCCCGAAACCCGTCCTTTTCTTTTTTTAAGAAGTTCACCGCCATAAGCGAGCTCTTGTTTTTTAAAAAGTTCTTTTTGCATGCGAACGAAGGTACATATTATTCAAAATTATTGCAACACTGAACGCACAATATTAACAGTTTTTTCTGGGACATAGCTTTTGACAGTGAAGAGACTTACTAATGAAGATGCGTACTAAAGTGAAAGTGTGACGTACTTTGGAGCATTGTCGCAAGGTCGCCCCCCAGCGCTCTGAAAAGTCTTGTATTCTTAAGGCTCTTGTTCTGTGACAAGAGCCTTCTTCGCTTTTCTAATAAGACGGGCAGGCCAGTTTTAATTAAGTACATTGCAAAAATTGGTCCGCCCGTCTTATTAGAAAACGGAATACCCACAAACTAAAGATCTATGAACTGGCTGAAATCGGATTCTGATACCATTGCTAGGCTGTAGTGGTTTGGCAAAAACCAAGCAAGGGCACGAAGGATGCCGTCATGTTCCTTTTCACTTGGGCTGCCAAAAGACTCTATGGAAAAGCATAAATCAAAATTCCTTTGGTCCTTTGAGAGCATTGTTATCTTCGGCTTCATGATTCCCTGATCGCTACAAAATTGTTTGATCAAGGTACGGACAGTTCGGGGTAAATAGGATTCGCTCGGAGTTCCCACAAAGAACTGATCCGAAGCGGATTCATCCATTTCGGAAGTTTCGGTTATGAACTTTCCAGTTTGAGCGTAATTCCAAATCATTCCATAGGACCAAATGTAATCTGGAAACTCTTTCTGCGGGTTTAAGACCAAACCAATCCCCTTATCAGATAGCCAAGCAAGAACGTCTTTGGCGGGCTCGGCTGCCTTTTCTGAGGTTTCTATTAAAAGATATGGAAAATTGTCTGGACCGCTTTGTGGGGTTTCTTTCAATAGGTTGATTTTGACCGTTGGGAAAAGTTCTAAAAAGTTCTGTTCCCATACAGAATCTCGTTTGTTGTCGGCCACGGATAATAAGCCTTGAAATTGTGTGGACAAAAGAGCCTCTCAAGTTTTGAAAGGCACATTATCAAGCTTTAAGACAAAAGGTCAAAGAGACATTCGCGCCAGTATTCTGGGGCATCATCAGAAAAGTCTACGGCTACTTCAAAAATACCCTTCCCAATATATTTTGTGCGGGCAATCCGGCCGCTGAGCTCTAAATCCATTTGTTCTATTACCATAACCACCGGTTCGCCCTCTACGCTTTCAATGCTCAAGTTTTGTCTGAGGTGTTCAGGGAGCAAATCTTTGCGTTCAATTTGCAACAAAAACCCTGTGCTCGATGCATCTACCAAACTTGCTTTCCCTGCAATTTTCTCAAAATGAAGCAGCGTCGTAATGTTTGTTAAAGAAATTCTTTCGACCGACTTGCGTTTTGCGACTCTTTTCTTTGCTGGACTATTCATAGTTTTTCCTTGTTTATCCAATCATAAGGCTTATCGGCCAGCTTAACCTTTGTTTAAGTGTCAAAAGCAGGGCTTAGCTATAAAATCAAATAGTTTCAGATGCTTATAAAATTTTAAATATAAGACTAAAGTCGATTCTGACCTAAAATGAACTATTTTTCAGTTCCAAACGACCGTTTCATTTCGACTGATTTTCATCATTCTTTGCAGTGGAATTTGCGCTTTTTGAAGAACGTCAGGGCTGATCTCGATGCAGGGGTTAAGCCTCTTCAAAGCGTCTCTAATTTTTTCAAGCGTATTCATTTTCATAAATGGGCACTGATTGCACGCGCAGCTTGAATTTGACGGGGCTTGGATTAACTCGACGTCAGGTCGGGATTTTTTCATTTGGTAAAGAATGCCGTCTTCAGTTGCGACGATATACTTTTTATGTTTACCCTTTTGAACAGTTTCTAACAACTTCGATGTAGACCCAATGATATCTGATTGCGATAGAACCCCATCGTCACATTCAGGGTGTGCTATGACAAGAGCGTCAGGATGTTCTTGCTTCATTTCAAAAAGCCTTTGTGCAGAAAACAAAATATGCACTTGGCATGAACCATTCCAAAACTCCATATCCCGTCCAGTGATCTTTTTCACCCACCGTCCCAGGTGTTTATCTGGCCCAAACAATATCTTTTTATCCTTTGGTATGGATTGGATAATTTTTTCTACATTACTCGAAGTGCAAACCACATCGGAAATGGATTTTACCTCGGCTGAGCTATTAACGTAAGTAACCATCACAGAATTTGGAAAGGAATTCTTCCATTTTTTGTACTCGCTAAAGGGGGATTCATTGACTAAGCTACAGCCCGCATTCATGTCCGGTATCAGAACAGTTTTTTTAGGTGAGAGTATTTTTACACTTTCAGCCATAAATAAAACGCCTGCAAGAAGGACGACGTCACAATTGGACTCACTTCCTTTTTGGGCTAGGAACAAGCTGTCGCCGACAAAATCGGCGATATTTTGAATTGCACTGTCTTCATAGTAGTGAGCTAAAATCAATGCATTATGTTTTTGCTTAAGGTCTAAAATTTCTTTTTCAATTAGTGTGAGCATGGGGCTCCTTACGCAACAACTCCACCCTTAAGAATTGTCACAATTTTTTTTGCCATTGTTTGGAAAGACTCAGAAACGCCTGTTCCCTCAGAGGCTATGGCTTCGAAATCGGGGGCGTTGTAGAGGTTCAATTTCTCGCGCAACTCCTTTAGTGGAACTGCGTTTGGCAGGTCACGTTTATTGTATTGAAAAATTAATGGCACCTTTTCGATGTCGTAACCTTGTTGTGACAGATTGACTTTCAAATTTTTAATTGATTCTAAGTTTTCTTCCATACGTTCTTTTTGTGAATCCGCAACAAAAATGACTCCATCCAGGCCCTTCAAAATCAACTTCCTTGATGCGTCGTAAACGATCTGCCCAGGAACGCTGTAAAGATGAAATCGGGTTTGAAATCCACGAACGTCGCCCAAAAAAAGCGGCAAAAAATCAAAAAAAATCGTACGTTCATTGTTGGGATTCAGCGCAACCAATTTGGATTTTTGGTCTTGGGCTGTTTTTTGATAGATCCATTGAACATTTGTCGTTTTACCGCCTAGTGATGGGCCGTAATACACAATCTTGCAGTGGATTTCTTTTGCATTTTTATTGATAAACGACATTTGGCCTTTTAAACCTCAACCCTGTTTTCAATCGCTTTTCCAAGGGTTCTGCGATCAATATAATCAATATCTGATCCAAATGGAACCCCATAAGCAAGCCTCGTAACCTTAATCCCCCTATTTTGGAGCAATCTAGAGAGGTACAGGGCGGTCGTGTCACCCTCAAGGTCCGCATCTAAGGCTAGAATAATTTCTTTCAAGTTGTGCAGCTCTGAGCGATTTACAAGCTCTTTGATTTTAAGATGCTCAGGATGAACGCCCTCAAGTGGTGCAATTGCGCCGTGGAGCACATGGTAGCGCCCCGCGTAGGCGCCCGAAGCATCTATTTTCAAAATGTCCGATGGCGATTCAACCACGCACAAAATATTGGATTGTCGACTTGGATCTTTACAAATTTCACAACTATCTGTCTGTTCTGTATAGGCGAAACACTCTGAGCATAACCGCACGCGATCCCGAACGTCTCGAATTGCCGCTTGCAGTTGATCCATAAAGGCGGGTCCTTTTTTCAATAAAAAATAGGTCATACGCTGTGCCGATCGCTCTCCGATTCCGGGTAAGCGAGATAATTCGTGGGTCAATGCTTTTAGAGACTTAATTTCAGTCATTAAAACATTCCCGGGAAACTCATTCCGCCTGTGAGTTTGCTCATTTCTTGCTCTGATGTTGTCCGCGCCTCTTTTAACGCTTCGTTAACTGCCGTCGTGACTAAATCTTGAATCATTTCTACGTCGCCATCCTTTATGACCTCAGGTTTAATCACAAGCTGTGTAAGCTGATAATCGCCATTGACCGTGGCGGCCACGGCGCCACCGCCACTTGTGCTCGTGAATGTACGGGCCTTCAATTCTGTTTGTAACTTTTCTGCACGCCCCTGAATTTGGGTAACTTGCTTCATAAAATTTTGCAGGCCGCCTGGGAATGGTTTCATTGCTTGGTCTCCTTAATTGACGCTACTTCTGTTTTAAAAATATTTTTTAAATTTTGAACCATGGGATGTGATTCAACTCGTTCTGCAATATCTCGTTTTTTGTCCACCTGGATTTTTTGCTTTATCATGTTGGGTGATGGGGGGGCGTCGTCAGAGAGTTGAATTTGAACACGCGCTGTCTTGCCCCAAATCTTTTTAAGCAACTGAGAAATCTTTTCCAGAGTTTTTGGGACATTTAATTGCTCGTACATAAACTTTTGGTTGGACGCGACCCCCAGGGTGACTGTTTGTTCTGTCATCTGAATTAGAGAAACATTGACCAATTGTGCGGCCAGAAGGGGGTTTTCTGTTTTTGCCTTTTCAACAAACGATTCCCATGTGTCAGGGGTCGAATGTTGTGCTGGCGCTTGTCTTTGCGATGACGCGTTCTGGGTGTTTTTGGGGTCGCGGCTACCTAACAATTGTGAAATTTCTTGAATGCGTGGGGCCTGCGCCATTCTTAAGAGCACCATTTCCAAAACGACGCGTGGGCTTTGAGCCCGCAAAACGTCTGCAGATCCCTTTAGCGCCATATCAAATAGCAAGTGAATATCTTCGTGCGACAGGGTTTCTGCAGTTTTCCTTAATGATTCAATTTCGCTATCGGCAAGATCCAGCAATGGGGTTTTTGACGTATTCAATTTTGCAAGAAGCATATGCCGAACTTCTTCCAAAAGATCTTTCATAAAATTGGAGGGATCGTATCCTGCCGAAAATATTTTTTCGATGATGTCCGTAATGGATGCTAAATCGCGATCCACGAACGCTCGCAGTGACTGTATCAATAAATTTCGGTCAGTAAGTCCCAAAACTTCAACAATGTTTTTTTGTGTCAACCGTGCGCCAGTAAAGTTGATTACCTGATCCAGAATGCTTAAGCCATCACGGCTTGATCCATCTGCTAAACGTGAAATCAGCCACAGAGCTTCAGGTTCAAACTCCACGCCGTCGGTTTTGCAGATATTTTCAATTTGCGCCTTTAAAATACGGGTTGAAATCCTTCTGAAATCAAACCGCTGACAACGGGACAAAATAGTCACGGGGATTTTTTGCGGCTCTGTCGTTGCCATAACGAAAATCACGTGTGGAGGGGGCTCTTCCAAGGTCTTCAATAGCGCGTTGAATGCGCTGGTCGTAAGCATATGCACTTCATCGATGATATAAACTTTGTATTTTCCGCCGGCGGGCATATAGCCCACAGTTTCGCGCAGCTCGCGGATTGCATCGACACCGTTATTGCTGGCTCCATCGATCTCGATCACGTCGACGTGGTTTCCTGCCGCGATTTCTTCGCAAACAGAACACTGGCTGCATGGAACAAAATCTTGAACATTTGGACATAAAATTGTTTTAGCCAAAACGCGGGCGGACGAGGTTTTGCCAACGCCGCGGGTACCCGAAAAAAGAAGGGCGTGTGGCAGTCGATCAGAACGAAGTGCATTGATCAATGTTTGGGTAATATGATCCTGCCCGATTAAGTCTTTAAATGTTTTTGGGCGCCACTTTCGGGCGGTCACCTGATAAGACATTTTTATCTCCAAGCACTAAGGTCAGAAACCCATATCACATAGGTTCCAAGTTACCGTTGCTACCTTCCGGTCCTGGCGGGATTCGCGAGGTCTCTATTGTATGGGCTCTGACCAGATATTTGTAGTCTGTAGCCACCAAATTTAGCAAGGTAAAGGGCCACCGGAGCACGGTGTTAGAGCGTAACATCTAAGGGCTATGAAAAAATATCTGATATGATATCTGGAAAATGTTAGAAATCCCTCGATTTTTATTTCAGCAGACCGAAACACAGGTTTCGTCTGTTTATTATTATAAAGGCTGGACATTTAAACACGAACGTATTCCTCGATATCGAAGAATTAAAGTTACCATAGAAAAAAATAAAACCCTTCGTCTGTCGACAGCCATCAAAGAAAAAAAAAGCCATATAGATCAATTTCTTTTGAAAAATGAACAATGGGTTCGCGACCGGCTTGAAAAATCAGATCGATTGCTCCAAGGGCAACAAATTCAAGTGGGATTGCCTGGGGAAGAGTTTATTTTTTTAGGAGAGAAGCGAAAGCTTGCGATCCAACCATTCGAAGAAACTGTAGCGGTGCGGGGAGCCCAACTGTTAATTGGTAATCCAAAATTGAACTGCCATGGACGCCTGATTAAGATTCGTGACTACTATAGCCGCGAGGCAAAAAAAGTTTTTCCTGAAATTGTGAAAATTCGATCGAAGGAAATGGGGCTGGTCCCCAAAAGGCTTATTTTTCGAGGTAACACGTCCCGGTGGGGGAGCTGCAACGAGCAGGGTACCATCAGTTTAAATTGGAAGTTGATGGGGGCGCCATTGAAAGCTATCGATTACGTTGTTGTTCACGAGCTCGCCCATTTGGCGCATCCAAACCACGGCGTTAAATTCTGGAAAATGGTTGGGCGCTACATCCCGGACTATAAGATCTATGCAACTTGGTTGCGAAAGCATCATTACACTCTAGATTTTCTGACAGAGATTCCGGCTTTACATTCTTCTCGGTGGAGGTGAGTGAGACATGCTGAAATAATACGCGATTATTTTGCGGCGCACGATATCAGAAAACATTAGCCACCAGCACCCATTACTTTTAAAAATAAATCGATATTCAGACACAAAGGAAACACCTATGAACGAAGCAGCCAATCGCGGCGGTATGATCGTTTTTGTATTTTGCATGGCCTTTTCAGTAGTTTTTTTCGCGTATGTAATGGCTTTTCAGCCAGGGCCTATTGATACCATCAAGTATCCCCCTGGTGGGCTGACAAAAGATGCATTTATTAAGGTTCGGCAAGACTGGGCGACTTCGACTCCAGAAAAAATTGAACGCGGGAAAAAGCTTTTTCAAGTTCATTTGAGTTTTTTAGTCAATGAAAGTGACGTGGTTGCGGCTTTAAATGGAGACTTAAAAAACAAAGCAACGGAGGTTGGAACTTTTAATTTTGTAACGAACGGAATGTTAGAAAATGTTCGAGGCAAATTCATGTATATTTCAGATGAAGACCGTTGGGATATCGCTCACTATTTAAGATCAAAAGTTCAAGGCGCACCATCATCAAACAAAAAA
>CAUJEF010000068.1 GCA_963169515.1 Bdellovibrionota bacterium | reverse complement strand
ATGAATGCATTGCCGGAATCCGCACAAACGAAATGCAAAAATTTAAGAAGAAATACCGAGAAGAATGCGACGTTTTGTTAATGGATGATATCCAAATCCTTGGTCGTGGAGATGCGGTTCAAGAAGAGTTTTTTCACACATTGAATTCATTTTTTGAAACAGGTCGCCAAGTCGTTGTTGCAAGTGATCGTATGCCAAAAGATATTCAAAATTTGGAAGATCGTATTCGAACCCGCCTTGAATGGGGTTTAATTGCTGATATACAAATGCCTGACGTTGAAACTAGAATTGCCATCTTAAGGTACAAAGCAGAGCGGAAAAATTTAAACATTCCAGACGACGTTATTAATTTCATAGCTCGAATTTCAAAGCGCTCAATTCGTGAGCTTGAGGGAAATTTAAATAAAGTAAAAATGTTCACGGAACTCCAAGGCCTGCCTATTTCGTTAGAATTAACAAAAAGAATTTTGTCTTCACATTCATCTGAGTCGCAGCAATTGACGATTGAAGACATACAAAAGCTTGTAGCTGATCATTTTAATATTCGCGTCTCTGATTTAAAATCTTCTGTTCGATCTAAACCGATTGTTGTGGCACGCCAAGTTGCCATGTATTTCATCAAAACTTCTCTGGACAAGTCGCTTATGGACATTGGAAGAGCGTTCGGCGGACGCGACCACACAACAGTTATAAACGCTTTGCGTCGAGTCGAAGATCTACATGAAAAAGATTCAGATTTAAAAAGAGAAATCGAGGAGTTGCAGAGGAAAATTCACAATATCACAGGTTTGTGAAATGTGGATTGTGAATATGCTAGTGTAAAAAATTGGTATGAGGATGTTGATGAGATTAATACACAAAAAACATGGATGAAACAAAAAGTTATCAACATGGCTTTTAGCAGAAAAAGATTAATGGTCTTAAATGGTTAGAATTAAAATGATTTATCAACGCCCCTACAGCAACTACTAGTTTTATATATAGATAAAAGGAGATAAGAAGGTATGGAAATTAAAATTAAGAAAGACTTGATATCTGTTTTGCTCGATAAGGCGCAGAATATCGTCGAAAAACGAAATACCATGCCTATCCTTGTTAATGCTCTTTTAGAAGCAAAGGATAACAAATTAAAAATTTATGCTACGGATTTGGAAGTTAGTCTTACCGACGAAGTCGAATGTGAGATTAAAAAAGAAGGCAAGGTTGCTGTGGATGCAAAAAACCTTTACTCCATTATTCGTGAACTTAATCAAGATGGATTAATACAGTTAAAGAGCAAAGAAAATAATTGGCTAATAATCCAACAAGGTAAAGCCATTTTTAATATCGTTGGAAAAAATCCAGAAGAGTATCCTGTTTTCCCAACGTATCATGCACATCACTACTTAACTCTAAAACCAGAACTTTTTCGGGATATGATAGAAAAATCAATCTATAGTGTTTCGAATGACGAAACTCGATATCACCTAAATGGTGTTTATTTTGAACAAACCAAAAGTGGGAAGGGCGCCCAGTATCGGATGGTTGCAACCGATGGTCATAGATTAAGTTTGATAGACCGATCTGTGGAAGGAAGCGATGATTGCAAAATAGAAAAGGGTGTTATTATTCCAAGGAAAGGCCTGTTTGAAATAAAAAAATTATTGGAATTGAATTCTACAGATGAAATTTCAATAGCTGTAGATGGACCACAATTAATATTAAAGCAGTCTTCGACAGTTTTGATGATTCGTTTGATAGAAGGGAAGTATCCAAACTTTATGCAATTGATGCCAAAATCTTTGAAGAGACAAGTATTGGCTTCTAAAAATGATCTGCTCACTTCATTAAAGCGCGTATCACTTTTGTCGAATAAAAAATCAAAAGGCGTAACACTAAGTTTTTCTAATGGCTATATGACGATTACATCTAATAATCCAGAATTAGGAGATGCAAAGGAAGAACTACAAGTAAATTATAATGGTGAAGATATGAAAATAGGATTCAATGCTAGATATTTATTAGATATATTGAATGCTATTGAAGATGATGAAATAAAAATTGAATTAAATGATCAGCTTTCACCAGGAATTATTCGTCCATCAAAAGATGGTGACTATCGTTGTCTAGTTATGCCAATGAGAATCTGATGTGTATCTAAAAAAATTAGAAATTAAAAACTTTCGAAATCTAAAGGACGTAAAAGTTAATTTTGAAGGACAAGTTTTTATTTTTGAAGGCAAAAACGGACAAGGAAAAACAAACATTGTGGAGTCCCTTTTCTTTTTATCAAAGGGGAAGAGCTTTCGTACTCATAAAATTCAACATTTAATAGAAAACAATTCTAACAACGGATTTGTAAAGTTGGATTTTAAACATGAAGATTTAAATTTTGAAGTCGAAACATTTTTAGAACAAAGTTCTAAAAAATTCACTTTAAATGGAAAAAAGACAACTCCAATAAAAATTTTTAAAAAGCTCCCATTAATTTTTTTTAGCCCAGAAAGTTTGTCATCGATAAAAGAAGGGCCGGAGCATCGACGAAACCTTTTAGATGAGACAATAGTTTTAGAAAATGAGTCTAATCTTGAAACCCATTTCGAATTTAGAAAAGTACTAAAATATAGAAATAAAGTGCTCAAAGATTATATTTTAGGAATTCTTTCACAAAATGAGCTTAACTACTTATTGGACAGCATTGACCCTGCATACGCTCGTTTAGCCCTAGAGATCACTAAACAGAGGGAACGGATGATCAAGCGTCTAGAGCCTTATATGGTGAGTATATTGAGAGAAATTACCAATGATGCAAATGTGGAAACATCGGTGGAATATGTGGCTTTCAAAACTGAGGCTCAGAAAACAGCAGAAAATTTTCAAAAAATATTAAATAACGCACGAAATCAAGATGCAAAAATTGGATATACACAAATTGGTCCACAGAAGCATGACGTCATTTTTCTATATAATGGAAAAGATAGCAGATTTTTTAGTTCGCAGGGACAACAAAGAGCTCTGATTTTAGCTTTTAAATTCGCTCAAATAATGTATCATAGGGAGGTTTATGGCTACTACCCGATTTTGGTCTTGGACGATGTGCTTTCAGAGCTGGATCGGGAGAAGCGGAATTACCTACTCAATTTTTTAAAAAGGAGCGAAGTCCAAACATTTTTGACCACCACAGAATTTTCTGAGGATTGGTCTGGGCTTGCCGTTCAATCTTTTGGCGTTGAAAACGGGGTAGTTGTAAAAAAATAAGAAGAGGGCCCTTGGTGTCAGAGCAAAACGTAACAAACACCGTTAAAAAATCATATGATGCGGATTCTATCAAAGTACTCGAAGGGCTAGAGGCAGTTCGAAAGCGCCCAGGGATGTATATTGGGGATACTGCTAATCGTGGTTATCACCATCTTGTGTACGAGGTCGTGGATAACTCTGTCGACGAAGCTCTGGCAGGATTTTGCAAAAATATTTTTGTTACAATTCATGCCGATGAATCCATCACAATAGAAGACGACGGTCGCGGTATTCCAGTGGACAGACATAAAAATGGAAAATCTGCTCTTGAAGTTGTTATGACGGTGCTTCATGCTGGCGGAAAATTCGATGGTCAATCATACAAGGTGTCTGGCGGTCTTCATGGAGTGGGTGCATCCGTGGTTAATGCGCTTTCAAGCAAATGTACTGTTGAGGTAAAGCGGGATGGGAAAGTTTGGAAAATAGCGTTTGAACGCGGAAAGCCATTGTCTGATATTCAAGAAATTGGGAAGGCAGAAAAGACCGGAACAAAAACTACTTTTAAAGCAGACCGCGACATTTTCACCGACGAAACGCTGAGCTTTAATTATGATATATTGGCAAACAGGTTCCGAGAACTAGCATTCTTAAATGGTGGGTTATTTTTCAAACTAACCGACGAGCGCTCTGGGAAAACACAAGACTTTAGCTTTGTAAAAGGTGTTGCTGAGTTTGTTGAATATATGAATTCATCAAAAAAAGCATTAAACCCGGAAGTTATTTACATTAAGGGTGAGCGCGAAAAGGTAGATGTTGAAATTGCAATGCAGTGGAACGATTCTTATTCAGAAGCTGTGTACTCTTATTGCAACAACATAAACACAATCGAAGGCGGGACACATCTTGTGGGTTTCCGCGCAGCTCTAACAAGAACCGTAAATACGTACGGGCAAAAGAATAACTTATTTAAAAATATCTCGGGATCGATAGAAGGGGAGGACATTCGCGAAGGTTTGGCTGCAGTGGTAAGTGTGAAAGTTCGTGAACCTCAATTTGAAGGTCAAACAAAAACAAAGCTTGGGAACACAGAAGTTAAAGGCATTGTTGAGTCACTTGTAAATGAAAAGCTTCAAGATTGGCTAGATCGCAATCCTTCGTTGGCCAAATATATTATAAACAAGTGCGTGGACGCCGCTATGGCACGCGAAGCGGCTCGAAAAGCACGTGATATGGCACGAAGGAAAACAGCTTTGGATAGCGGAGCCCTTCCAGGAAAGATGGCTGACTGTCAGGAGCGAGACCCCGCACTTTGCGAACTGTACTTAGTTGAGGGGGATTCGGCAGGTGGGTCCGCAAAACAAGCACGCGATCGCCGGACGCAAGCCGTGTTGCCTTTAAAAGGTAAAATATTAAATGTTGAAAAGGCGCGTTTTGATAAAATGCTTGGAAACGAAGAAATAAAAATGATGGTTTCTGCCATTGGCGTTAGCGTCGGTCGCGAAGAAGAAGCAGAAACAGTGGCGGCAGACAAAGTTCGCTATCACAAAATTATTATTATGACAGATGCCGATGTGGACGGGTCACATATTCGAACACTGCTGCTCACGTTCTTTTATCGTCAGATGCCGACAATTATTGAAAAAGGCTATGTGTACATAGCGCAACCACCCCTTTATAAAGTAAAAAAGGGACAAAAAGAAAGCTACATAAAAGATGACAAACACCTGATGGATTACTTTCTGAAAGAAAATATTCCCAATATTACCATTCAGAAGTTTAAAAAAACAAAGGGCGAGATCCAGGAATTTATTTTTAAAATAGAAAAATTCAAAAAACTAGTCGATAGAATTGCGAACAAGTACGAAAAAGCATTTTTGCTATGGCTACTGGAAAATAAAATAAATTTGGAAGACATGCTGAAATCTGAAGAAAAGATATCCAAAACATTAACCGAATCTAAGAAAGACCTGGTTAAAAACTCTGCGAATGGGATTTCCGATCTGACATTTAAAACTAGCAAAGACGCGCAACTAACGACTTTCAAAATCGATATTGAAATTTATAGATTCGGGCAAAAATTAAACTTTATCTTGAACTCAGACGGAGCGAGCTCTCTTGAAATGGATGAATTGAAAAGAACGTGGGACGAATTAACCGAGTTTGCAGATTTGGAACTGATGGTGAAAATCGATAAAGACGAATATGTGTTTGAATCATACGAGGAATTTTTTGATACATTTATCGCGTTTGCAAAAAAAGGACTTTACATACAGAGGTACAAGGGGTTGGGAGAGATGAACCCAGAACAACTGTGGGAAACAACTTTAAACCCAGCGCACCGATCTTTGTTGAAGGTGTCTGTACGTGATGCAGTTCTGTCTGACGAGACATTCAGCATTTTAATGGGCGAAAATGTTGAACCACGACGTAAGTTTATTGAAGACAACGCATTGCTTGTAAAAGAATTGGACGTATAAATTAATTAGTTAGATAGCCGGAGACGATGTGAACGAAATTGAAGTCCCTAAAAACGTAGTGGACGTTGATATAGATTCAGAGATGAAGGAAGCTTACCTTCAGTATTCCATGAGCGTAATTGTGGGTCGCGCTCTTCCTGACGTTCGAGATGGACTGAAGCCCGTTCATCGACGTATTTTGTTCGCAATGCACGAAATGGGGAATACCCATGATAAGCCATACAAAAAATCTGCTCGCGTTGTTGGTGATGTGATTGGTAAATATCATCCCCATGGGGACACAGCCGTTTATGATACGGCTGTTCGTATGGCTCAAGATTTTTCATTACGGTATCCATTAATTGAAGGACAGGGGAATTTTGGGTCTATAGACGGCGATAACCCTGCGGCGATGCGATACACAGAAGTGCGAATGACTGAACTTGCAGAGTCTTTGCTCGAGGACATAGATAAAGAAACGGTTCCTTTTGGCCCAAACTATGACGATTCTTTGGAAATTCCATTGGTGCTTCCGGCCCGAGTCCCCAACCTTTTAATTAATGGTAGCGCCGGAATTGCCGTTGGCATGGCTACAAATATTCCTCCCCACAATTTAAACGAAGTTATAGATGGATGCATAAAGGTTATCGAGGATCCGAACTGTCAATTGTCGGACCTATTGCAGATTGTAAAAGGACCAGACTTTCCATCCGCGGGATTAATTGTTGGGCGCAAAGGAATTTTAGACGCCTATAAGAATGGTCGCGGTGGCATTACCATGCGTGCAGTAACAGAAATAGAAACTCACGGAAAAGATCGCGAACGGATTGTGGTTACAGAAATACCATATCAGGTGAACAAGGCACGGTTAATTGAAAATATAGCAGACCTCGTAAGAGATAAAAAAATTGAAGGCGTATCTGATATTCGTGATGAATCTTCTCGCGAAGGAATGCGTGTTGTTATTGATTTAAAAAAAGGCGAAAACAGCTCTGTTATTTTAAATAATTTATTTAAGTATACTCAATTGCAATCGCGCTTCGGCATCATCTTGCTGGCTCTGGATGAAAAAAATAGGCCCAAAGTTTTTGATCTTAAAGGAATCATGCAGGCATTTGTTGCCCACAGGCAAGACATTGTAACTAAGCGATGCATATTCGACTTAAAAAAAGCAGAAGCGCGAATTCATATTTTGCTTGGGTTAAAAAAGGCTCTGGATCAGATTGATGAGATTGTAGATACAATTAAGAAAAGTGCCGAGGTTGGTGTTGCGCGCGAAAATCTAATCAAAAAATTTCAATTTTCTGAAATCCAAGCAAACTCGATTCTTGAAATGCGCCTGTCACGATTGACAGGCCTAGAACGTCAGAAAATAGACGCTGAGATAAAAGAACAAGAAGGCCTGATTGCCTGGCTTAAGAAGGTACTTTCCGACGTTAAGGAAATTCACAAAATTATTGTCGAAGACCTCCGTGAGGTAAAAAAGAAATTTGGAGACGAAAGAAAAACTCAAATCACAGGCGAGGAGGCCGAGGCCATCGAAGATGAAGATCTCATCGCTCCAGAGGACGTCGTCGTAACCATAACAAGTCAGGGCTACATCAAGCGCATTCCAAAAAACACCTACAGATCCCAGGGCCGAGGAGGGAAGGGTCTGAAGGGCATAGAGACAAATGAAGAAGACTTTGTCTCCTCAATTTTTATTGCCAATACCCTAACGACTCTTCTTGTTTTTTCAGATAAGGGAAAGGTCTACTGGGTAAAGGTTCATAAGCTTCCTGCCGGAACGAGAACTTCAAAAGGGAAAGCAATTGCGAATGTTGTCCAGCTATCAAGCAACGAAAAAATTCAAGCCATCCTGCCCGTGGATCAGTTTGCAGAGGATAGATATGTTGTCTTGGTCACCAAAAATGGAATTATCAAAAAAACTCCATTGTCCGAGTTTTCACGGCCAAGGCAGTCCGGAATCATTGCCCTCACAATTGATATTAACGACAGTCTGGTCCAGGCAAAATTATCAACCGGGAGCGATGATATTTTTGTTGCCACCACCGACGGTATGTCTATTCGCTTCCCTGAGGACGACGTGCGCGCCATGGGCCGGAATGCTCGCGGCGTAAAGGCGATAGCACTGAGCAAAGACGACGCGGTAATTGGAGCGGAAGTTTTTGTTCCGGACGATGCTCGCCAAATTCTTATGGTTACAGAAAAAGGCTATGGAAAAAGAACGTCACTTGAAGAATACAGGGCTCAAGGACGTGGCGGGTCCGGTATCATTACACAAAAAATTACAGAAAAAATTGGGAAAGTTGTTTCAACAGTGGCTGTAAATGAAAGCGATGACATCGTAATTATTACTGATGGCGGCAAAGTTATTCGACTGGAGTGCTCGGCAATTTCTCTGATATCAAGAAATACGCAAGGAGTACGATTGATCACTGTTGGCGAAGATGAAAATGTTTCAAGCGTCGCGGTTGTATCAGACAAGCAAGAAGAGGGAAGCGGTGAAAAAGAAAATACTCACTAGCCTTGTAGTAGTTTTTTTTTAACTACAGCGAGCTGTAAGACCGAAAAAGAAGAGCGACTTTATAAGTCTGGACAAAACGAAATTCGAAAGGAAAAAATTCAAAAAGGTCTAAAGGACCTCGAACTTATTTTGATAATGTCACCGGAACATCCAGTTGCTCTGAAGGCCGCTATTTTGGGGGCAGACACAGCTTTTAAAATGCCTGAGAACAGAACTTTTTTCCAAAAATTTGCCAAATTTATCATTTCCCATTCGGCGGATGAGAGCCAGTTAGTTCAGTACCAAAGAAAAATTGCAGACTCCTATTTTGAAGAGGCTGATTACGGCCGAGCAGTTGTCGAATATCAAAGGATTTTGTCCAAGCCATCCTTTCAAGAGGGGAAATTTGAAGTTTTGATTAGCCTTGCGAAGAGCTATTATTTTTTGAGGCGGTTTGATCAAGCGATGGTCGAAATAAAAAAAGTCATCAAGGACGCGCCGAGGGCAGAATTAAAATTCCAAGGACAAATGCTGGTTGCCGATATTTTTTCTGGGAATAAACAATACAGCGAAGCATTAAATATTTTTTTTCAAATACAAAGCGAGGATGCGGAGTTTTATAAAAAAAATAATCTTGGTTTGAATGTTGCGATCATTTATGAAGAGATGGAAGATTTCGACAAAGCAATCGACGTTTTAAAAAATATGGATCAAAGTCAATTGGGGGAAAAATTTATTAAAGAAAAGATTGAGCGGCTTATGAGTCGGAGAGAATTTTTACCTGGCGCAGGGGGCTTAAACAAATGAACAAAAAGATGTATGCCACTGTTTTTGGACTTGTATTTGAGCTTGTTGGATTGGTTATTTTGTTTCTTTACGCGGGGCGCTACATAGACAATAAAATGCATTGGTCCGGGATAGGGGTGACGTTTGGCGGCATTTTGGCTATTGTCATTTGGCTTTTGCAGCTAATAAAAACATTTAAAAATAAAGAAAATATCGACGAATGAAGCTGTTGGCCAAAATACAATTAGCAATTATTGCCGGCGTGGCGGGCTATTGCACAATAAATCAAAACTTTATCGAAGCTAAATCCTTTTTGTATGGCGCAATTTTTGGAATTATTAATCTTGGAATTTTATTTTTTTCTTTAGAAAAGCTTTTTAAAAAAAAGTCGCCATTTTTTCCCGCAATGCTTTTGGTTGGAAAATATAGTATGTTTGGAGTTGCCCTTTTCTTTTTGATAAGACACACAACTATTTCTTTACCTTGGCTCGTTTTTGGATTAAGTGTTCCTGTCCCTTCAATCATTCTATATGGCTTTGTAAACATAAAGGGGCATAGGTTTAAGGATAACAAGTTAAATGGTTCACTTTAACTGGACACAATTAGCCCCCGGAGTTGGACACAACGCGGATAAAATTTCTTTAGCAACATCAGCCGTGACCGCTCTTGTTCTTATTGCTTTTTCAATGGCGGGATATTTCGCCTTAAAAAAGAATAATAGCTCAGTGCCTGCGGGTAAGTTTTCAGTGCGAGCAATATGTGAACTGTTGACAGAGTTCATCGCGGCCCTTGTTGATATGGTTATTGGAAAAGAGGGACGCAAGTTCGTGCCTGTTTTTGGTTCTATTTTTCTTTTTATTCTTTTTAATAATTTGATGGGCCTTGTTCCTGGCATGACCCCAGCGACAGACAACCTAAACGCAACACTTGCAATTGGCCTTTTTTCTTTCGTCCTTTACACAGCCCTTGGCATTAAAGAACATGGGGCACATTATATAAAGCAATTCACAGGACATTTACCATTGACCTTGAGCCCGTTACTTATATTGCTTCCTTTGATGTTTGTTATTGAATTAGTTTCTCATACGGTTAGACCAATGAGTCTAGGTCTTCGTTTGATGGGGAACATGGCGGGAGACCATACAGTTTTGGGAATTTTTACGGATATATTTCCGATAGGACTTCCAATCCCGTTTTATGCATTGGGTATATTTGTTTGTTTTATACAAGCGTTTGTGTTCACGTTACTTTCCATGGTTTATGTTTCTATGGCAATAGCGCACGACGAGCATCACTAAACTAATAACAGAGGAGAAAATATGAACAAGCTTAGTAAGTATACATTTGGGGCCCTATTGTTAAGTATGGTAACCCTGCCAGCCTTTGCAGAAGAAACAGTAGCACACGCAACCGGAGGGGCCGGGGCCGATCTGGGTTTCGCAGCAGCAATTACAATCGGAATTGCAGCATTGGGTGGCGCAATTGGACAGGGGCTGACGGCGAGCGCAGCAATGACGGGAATTTCACGGAATCCGGGCGCTCAAGGAAAAATGTTTGTACCAATGATCATTGGTCTAGCTCTGATAGAATCCCTTGTAATTTATGCTCTCGTTATAGCCTTTCAACTAGTTGGTAAGATTTAAATCGGATAAAGTCTCAATTCATAAAAAAACTAAAAAGATCTCAGAAATGGGATCTTTTTTTGTTTCTAGCATTGGTCTAGTTGGTTCATAAGTCTTTAAAACTAGTTAAAAATTTTTTTATTTTCTAAGGCCAAATAGCAGAAGTCCCGAAAAGAATTAAGGAATAGTTAAGGGAGACGTGTTTGTCTGACGTACCTCACATAGTATTTCTTTGTCGCACACCATCCAAACTGGAACGTGTTATCGTCCACTTGAAAAAAGTCGGTTTCAAACCAGTAACATTCACTTCTGTAAAAGCCGCAATTACATTCATGCTTAAAGAACAGCCAAAATTTATTTTTGTAAGCTGGAATTACCACCCACAGCCCAAAAAGTTCTTAAGAACGCTCAATAAAACATTTTCTGTTAATTGCATTCCGCTAGCCGAAAGCAGCGATAGAACAACATCAATAAATATTACAAGAAGTGGATTTAAAGATATCGTCTTGTACCCGGCAAGCGGCGAAACGGTTCTTAGAATTATTGAACGGAGAAAAGCCTCGCAAGAAAAAAGAGACACTGGTGGGACCCAGTCCCTCAGTAAAATTCAAATACGTGTTGATGCAAATGACGTCCCGCCAGATGGAGAGTGGGAGCCAATTCCTGGAAAGGCAAAGGCCTGGTATTTTCAAACTGACGTTGCCTTAAAAATTTTTGGAAAGAAAAATGGTCGATTTATCTATCAAGGGGATAATATTCCAGAAAGGAAGATAAATGGAAAGTGGAATATTGACAGCAAAAAAGGAAAGCTTGATTTCGAAATTCTAAATGTCATTGAAGAGGGGCCGGAGACCCCGATCATGGAGCCTCTAAGGCAAGCGATATTAACCGAAGAAGAGGCTGCTCAGAAAATTACAAATGCGCTCGGTATGTCTTTGGAACAAATAGAGATAGGCGCAATTAGACATGAAAATGATGGATTTAGTGAAGAGGAAATATACCAAGAGGAAATCACCAAAGACATAGTGCTTCCTGGGGTGGAAGTTGATTCTGTTGTTGATGGGATAATTCAAAATCTTGAGACTGGCTTTTTGCATGACGAAGAACAAAGACTAAAGATGGATAGCAAAGAAGGGTTGGCCTATATCGATCCAACCGACGATAACCCAGACGACCTTCTTCAGGAGCGTGGGAAATCTAAGCAATATGAGGCCCTTGAAGATGAGCCAGAAAAGGAGAGGGGCTATACACACATTAAAGGAGAAAGAAAAGAGGGACGGCTTAGTATCATAAAAGGGGCAGAGCGGGAGAAAGGCGACCTTATATTTCAAGAACGGAAAAAAATCAAAACCAACCACATTCAAAGTGGGCATGATAAAGCAGATACTCAAAATGACTCTACAATGGAGACAGACGAACAAGGGCGATACCGACCCCGAATAGAGGGGACGAAGTCTGATTTTGCTCTGATTGTGCATGCATCAAATATTTCACTAAAAACAAAAGAGGCCGAGGAAAAGGCAGATCAGATACGTGATTGTACACGACTTGGAATCATTACAATTACATCAAGAATTTATAAGGGCTATTTTGTTTGTGCAACAGGAAACAACAAGCGCGCAGACCTTGATCGACTCGAACAAATTAGAGAAATGCTATCGAATACGCTCATGGCTGAGGGGCACGGGCCGCGAGAGATGCTGGTAGCGGAGGTGGAAATTCCTTCCATTAATTTCAAATCTTGGATTAAGAAACATGCGGTTTTTGTCTCATATGTGCAAGTGGGGGCAGACGAAGTAGCCATTGGTTTTATAGATGCCGACGGGTATATTCCAGACTTCCAAATAAAAGCTGAAAAAATGGTCCCGGTTCCCCTCAGAACCATTCAGCCGAACACGGCTCTTGATTTTGATATGTATCTGTACTTACAAAAAAACGATAAATATATTTTATATGTAAAACGACACGATATGTTTTTTGAGCGACAAGTTTTAAAAGAGAACTCAAGTGTTCAAGTTTGTTATTTAAAGGCAGAACACGTGGACTATTATAGAATCTACTGCGCTAAAATATTTATTATTTCGAGGGCCGAAGAAAATAAAAAGACAAAGGCAAGTTAGATTTATAACAAATGTTTCTTTAAATATTTTCCAGTCCAGCTTTCCTTGTTTTTTATAATTGTTTCGACGGAGCCACTGGTTACAACAAAACCACCATTATCCCCGCTCCCCGGGCCCAAATCTACGATGTGGTGGCTTGATGCCATAACGTCTAAGTTATGCTCGATACAGATTACGGTATGGCCCTGTTCTACAAGCTTATGCAAGAGCTCAATCAATTTTTTTGTATCTTCAAAATGCAGGCCCGTTGTGGGCTCGTCTAAAATATAAAGAATCGATCCAGCATGACGCTTTGAAAGTTCGCGAGCCAGCTTTACACGTTGTGATTCTCCTCCGGATAAGGTAATTGAACTTTGTCCGAGCGTTATATAGTCGAGCCCAACTTGGTGGAGCATATCTAGCTTTCGATAAATCTGATCATGATTTTCAAAAAAAACCATGGCGTCGGCAATGCTCATTTCTAAAATATCAGAAATTGTTTTTCCTTTATAATCAACGCTCAGTGTTTCACGGTTGTAGCGCTTCCCTTGACACACGTCGCAACTGACAAAAACGTCGGCCATAAAGTGCATTTCAACTCGAATTTGGCCCCCACCTTGACAGGCTTCGCAGCGCCCGCCCTTGACGTTAAAGCTGAAGCGACCGGGTCTGTAGCCCCGGATTCTTGACTCTGGCAGGTTGGCGAACAAGGCCCGAATCAAAGAAAATAAACCGATGTATGTCGCCGGATTTGACCGCGGAGTTCGGCCAATCGGCTTCTGGTTAATTTCGATCACACCAGTTAGCTTTTCCCATCCCGTAATTTTATCAAAAGCTTGCGGTTTGTATGTGCGTTTATAAAACTGATTAGCAAGATACTTATAGAGAGTATCAACAACAAGCGTACTTTTCCCGCTGCCAGAAACTCCGGTTACTGTAGTTAATGTATTAAGAGGTATAGAGACCGAAATATTTTTTAAGTTATTTCCTTTGGCCCCATCAACTTTAAGATAATCATGTAAATCGATCTTTTTCGGGATTGTATATGCAAGTTTTTTTCTAGAAAGATACTCTCCTGTTAAATTTTTATGAGATTTAATTATTTCCTCAGGCGTGCCCGTCTCTACCACATTTCCACCCAAGATTCCTGCGCGCGGGCCAATATCGATAATATGATCGCAGGACAAAATTGTTTCTTCGTCGTGTTCAACAATCAATACCGTATTTCCCTGCTCTTGCAATTCGCGTAAGGCCCTCAGAAGCTCGTGATGATCTTTAGGATGTAAGCCAATACTGGGCTCATCTAAAACATAGAGAACACCAACAAGAGGCGATCCCAATTGATTCGCCAACCGAATGCGCTGAGCTTCTCCACCCGAAAGCGATCTGGTGCTTCGGCCCATGGTTAAGTGCCCTAAACCCAGGCGCAGTAAAAAATTAAGACGATATTTCAATCGGAAAAGAAGTTTTTCCAAAATCTGAAACTCACGCGGACCCCATTGTACGACATCGCTCCACTTTTTTAGTTTCTCTAAAGACAAACTGGTAAATTCAATTATGTTTTTCCCTTTTACGAAAATGTGAAGGGCTTCGGGGCGCAACCGGCTTCCATTGCAATCAGGACATATTTGTACCTCGTCAAGCCCATCCTCTTCTTCGTTTCCGTCATCAGGTATAACTATAAAAGAAGACCCAGTGGCGTCATTGTTTAAGCACCCCAATCCGAGACACGTTGGACAATATCCACGCGGATCATTAAAACTAAACAGTCGTGGCTCGATTTCCGGCGGACTGTATTGGCAAACACTACAAGATGATTTTTTAGAATAGGTCTTGATCGTCTTGTTTCCTATATTTTCTATGGTTATGAAGCCTTTCGACAATGACAAGGCCAGCAAAAGGCTTTCTTTCAATCGGACCTTGATGTCATCTTTTACAATCAAACGGTCTACCAAGAGGTCAATATTGTGTACTTTTGTTTTTATGATTTTTTCTGCTTTATCAAGATCAACATACTCTCCATCAATTTTTGCACGCAAAAATCCCTTCATCCTCCAGCTTTCAATGTCTTTTGAAAATGAGCCCTTTTTATTTCGAATCACAGGGGCAAGGATGTGAATTTTAGAGCCAGTGGGGAGACCTAGAATTTCCTTTACGATGTCGTCTTCGTTTAAAGACTGAAGCGGAACATTGTGGGTGGGGCAACTAGGGATGCCCACTCGACTGAAAAGCAAGCGTATTAAATCATAAATTTCTGTAGTCGTGCCCACCGTCGACCGGGGGCTCGAAACAGTTGTTTTTTGTTCAATCGAGATGGCGGGAGAAAGGCCTTGAATTGAATCTATGTCTGGCTTTTTTATTTGGTCTAGAAACTGTCGGGCATAGGTGGATAGACCCTCAACATAGCGGCGCTGTCCCTCAGCATAAATAGTGTCGAAAGCGAGAGTCGACTTTCCGCTTCCGCTGATCCCAGTAATCACAGTAATTTTGTTTCGGGGGATAAAAACATCAATATTTTTAAGATTGTGTTCGCGGGCTCCCTTAACGACAATTCCGTCCATATTTATAACATTTTTTCTACTATAGTTTGAACTTCATTTTGTATGCGCTCAAGGCCGGCCTCAGTCGTTGATTCAAATCGCAGAACAAGAACGGGCTGGGTATTCGACGGCCGAGCGAGCGCCCATCCATCGGGGAAAGTAATTCGAATTCCGTCAATTGTATTAATGAACTGAGGCTTGAGCTCTTTTGAATAGGTGTCTTTTATTTTGTTAACAATAGAGGCTTTCTTCTCTTCCGTTGTGTCAATGCGAATTTCAGGTGTGTAAAAGCACTTTGGCAAGTCAGATAAAAAGGAGGAAAAAGGCTTATTTGCATTGCTGAGAATTTCAATGACACGAAGTCCAGCATAAAGGGCGTCGTCATAACCATAGTTTCTGTCATTAAAAAAAATGTGACCACTCAGTTCGCCACCAAACGGGGCATTTTCATCTTTTATTTTTTGCTTAATTAGACTATGGCCCGTTTTCCACATTAGAGCATTTCCGCCGTGTTTTAAAATATCTGCGTACATACGATCAGAACACTTAACGTCGCCAATGATGGTTGCGCCCTTAGAAATTTTTAATATTTCGCGAGAAATTAAGATCATAAGCTCATCGCCCAAGATCATTTTCCCATTCTCATCGACGATCCCAATACGATCAGCATCGCCGTCAAATCCAATCCCAAGAAAAGATTTTGTAGCAATGACCTTTTTAATCAGGTCTTTATTGTTTTTTTCAACGGTTGGATCTGGGTGATGGTTTGGGAAGCGCCCATCTGGTTCTTCAAAAAGGATAGAAGGCTTTAATCCGCAAGCCTCGTAAAGGCGCCTTGCAACGCAGCCGGCGGCACCATTCCCGCAATCCAAAACAACGGGGATATTACTTAGTGACGCGAATTCGCTTTTATAGCGCTGAATATAATCTTCGAAAATATCTAGAGAAGATTCTTTACCCGAGCCCTGCAAAAAATCTTTCCTTAACAAAATTCCTTTTATCTTCTGAATGTCTTCGCCAAAAATAGTCTGCTTGCCGACAGAAAGTTTAAACCCGTTGTAATTTGGTGGATTATGGCTTCCCGTAACCATAATTGCGCCATCGACGTCTTTATAAAAAAAGGTCGTAAAATACGTCATTGGCGTTGTGACAAGGCCCAATTTTTTAACATGGAATCCCGAAGAGCGTAGTCCCTCTGATAGGGCGGTTACAATTTCAGGACAAGACAGGCGGGCATCATTGCCGAGAGCGATTGTTGCGTTCTTTCTTCCCGTTTTTTGATTAAAGAAAGTTGCAAAGGCACGCCCTAATTCGAATGCAAAAGCAGAATCAAAATCATCGTCCACAACGCCACGAATATCGTATTCTCGAAATACAACGGGATTCATTTTCATAAGCATCTCCAAACAGGCCAGCCTAACACCATTCGAAGGCTTTTTGTATTGCCATTAGCATAGACGACGGGTCTGCCTTATTTTTTCCAAAAATATCCTTCGCCGTTCCGTGGTCAACGCTTGTCCTAATAAAAGGGAGATTTATTGAGAACTGAATGCCCCGGTTATATTTATGATAGATTTTAAACGGTATCAGGCCCTGGTCGTGATACATCGCAACATACATAGAGTGTTTTTTTATATTTTGGGGCTGAAAGCAAACATCGGGGACAAGGGGGCCATAAACTTTAATCCCACGCGCTTTTGCTGCTCGAATCGCAGGGGCAATAAGTATTCTCTCTTCGTCCCCCAGCTTTTTGATTTCTCCTGCGTGCGGATTAAGGCCCAAAACGCCGATGCGCCCCCTGTTCTTGTATTTCTTCAAAAACTTATCGCAATCAAGTATGGCATCAAATATTTTTTTTCTGTTGATGTGACCTGGGACATTTTTGTAAGCAACATGATCTGTGACCAGCATTAAAGAAAATTGTGTTCCCCAGAAGGCCATCATGACGGGCTTTTTTGTTAGGCGACGCAGAATGTCTGTGTGTCCGGCATCTTTCAGTCCAGATTTTTTAATTGTAAGTTTTGAAAGTGGGGCCGTGACGATTGCATCAATGCTTTTCCAACTGCGGACAGATTCTTCAAACCAAAGGGCAGGATTTTTATCAGAAATGATCTCCACAACCCGACTGTTTGACCTCAAGGCAGCTGAATATTTTGAATAGGTGGCAGGAGAAAATCTTTTTCGAAGCTTTTCGATAAGATTATTTTGTGCCCCAGAAGAGCGCCAATAAATTATTTGTATGGAACGCGGAATTTTTAACTTTAGTAATGCTTTTGCAGTGATCTCAAGCCCGATGCCATCAGTGTCTCCGGTTGTGATAACGACTTTCTTCATTTGTTTATTTTAACAAATGCGGAGGCGCGCTCTTGTTCTAGCCAAAAATTGAACTGATTGGAAAATGCGTCTTTGTACAGCAAATTTCGAATATTTTCTTTCTGCGCTTCAAATTTCGGATCAGATATGATTTTTTTATTCAAAACTTTTAAGATATGGTAACCGAGCTTTGTTTTAACGGGAGCCGAAAGGCCTCCGATGGGGATATTTTTTACCCCCGCCTCAAGTTCACTTAAAAACTCACCAGACTTAAAGGTTCCTAAAAAGCCGCCAGCTGTAAAATTTGGGTCTTCGCTGAATTGTGCGGCAAGGGATTCAAAGCCCTCGCCATTGCGCAGCCTTTTTTCCAGATCGTCAGTTTTTTTCTTCGCCGCGTCAGGGCCAGACTTGTCAGAAATTAAAATATGGGCAAGCGTGTACTCATAGCTTTCGGCGTTCGGACCCTTGTGTTTTGTTAAATAATAGGCTTGCACCTCTTCATCGGTTATTTTTATTTTAGAAGTCACGGCGCGCTCGATAAGCGCCTGCCTCTCGAGCCGTTGCTTTACGAAATTTTGATATTCAGAAAAACTGACGCCCTCTTTTTTAATTTCAGACCTTAAATCGCCCGTTGAGATCTTGTTTCGACGGGCAATAGATTCTATTTCTTGTTCCACCTTTTCTACGGTCATTGCGAGCCCCATTTGCTTAACGGCGGAATCAATAATTTTTTCATCGATCAAATGCTTAATAAGAGCATCCTCATCTTTTAAAAGCTTATCCTTGTTAGCCAACACAGTTTCATCCAGAAACTTTCCTTTTTTTAGTTGAGATCGATATTTATTTATATCAGAAAGCGTAATAATTTCGTCATTTACAACGGCAACAATTTTTTCGATGACTTCGGCGGCAGCCACAGAACCAACAAGCAAAAAAACAAAGAAAATTTTTTTCATCTATTCCCCAAGCGCTTTCACTTGAATAGCCTTTAGAGCTTCTGGGTTTTTAAAGACCTGTGCGAGGCGAATCTGATCTTCTAACCACTCGGTGTAAAGGGCCTGCTCCTTAGACGCACGAACCGTTCGCAGGATGTTATCTCGGGCCTGTTCAAATTTCAAATAAGATTCGGGTTTCTTTTCTGTTACTTCAAAAATATGAAATCCGTAAGGGCTTTTAAGAACCCCAGTTCGCTGACCAACGCGCATATTAAAGGCCCGGTCAAAAATTTCTAATGTGCCACGCTCGATCCATCCAGTGTCCCCCCCATTACGGGCCTCTGGCGCAATTGAGAATTTTTTTGCCAAATCGGCAAAGCTAGAGGCCGAAGAAAGGCTGTGGTAAAGCTGCTGGGCGGCGTCTTCTTTTTCAAATACGATTTGTCGAAGCCGCACAAGAGCTTTTTGCACGAACGCGGCCTTGTTTTTTTCATAGTAGTCTTTTAGTTCAGAGTCTGGGGGCGACCCTATTTTCTGTGATAAATATGCAAAAACCTTCCTTTGAAGAAGCGTATAACGAAGCCGTTCTTTATAATTGTCGAGCGTTTGATTCGAATCACTTAGTGCTTGCTTAAAACTAATATCATCTGGGTAGTTCTTTCGAATTTCAAAAAGCGCCTCGTCGAGCTCTTTGTCGGCGATGTCGATGTTATGTTTTTTAGTCCAATCGGCAACAATAGACCGATTAATAAATTCATCTAAGATCTTGTCTTTTTCGAACTCTAATATTTTAGGGTCCTTTGCCAGAATAACGTCATACTGTTTCAATCCCCAGGCGAGCTTTTCTGAAAATTCTTGTGCATACAAAACATGGTCATTCACTTTGATAATAGCAATCCTATTCAAAGGATTTCTTTTAAGCCAGCCAAAATGATTTGCTACTCCAACAAGAAATAGAAGAAGAAGGGCTCCCCAAAAAACATATGAAAATTTACGATGCGAGTTCAATGTTTTATTCTAGGTTTTCTTTATAAGTTTTTATTTTGTATTTCGACTTTAAGCTGGCAAAAAACTTATCAAACAGGGCTTTCTTTTTTGTTTCGAGTACAGCCGCGCGGATTTTTGTTTTGTCTGCGTCTTCAAACTTATTAATGCCGGTAAGTTTTATGATATGAAACCCAAAGGCCGTTTCAACCAAGCCAGAAATATTTCCCACCTTCATTTTCATTGCAGTATTATAGTAATCTCTGTTTGGCAGGGTAAGCGGAGTGTGCCATCCGATGTCGCCTCCGTTTACTTTGCTTAGAGAGTCGTCGCTGTATAGCTTAACAAGCTCCTCAAACGGGCGCTTGCTTTTCTTAACTTCTGAATAGATTTCTTGAGCGCGTTTTTTTGCAACCGCATGTTCTTTTGCCGTTGCATTTGGCTTTAGTTCAATCAGTATGTGGCTGGTTCTAAGCTCTGGGTTGGACTTATAAAACTCGCGCATTTCAGACTCTTTCACGTTTAAATCCGTCGCCTTTTGGCCCAATTCAGTTTCAACCAAATGGACATACATAATCTGTTCTAGCCGCTCTTGGACGACAGGGTCTTGGTCCATTTTTCTTTTTTTTGCCTCTTGTACTCCGATTTGAAAACGAACAAGGTCTTCTAAAAACTGCTCTTTCGTTGGAGGATTCAAAGACTTTTTAACCGCATCGTATTTATGATTAAACTCTTTGTTTGTAATTTTGATATCGCCAACCTCTGCAACAATTGCAGACGATGTCGCGGCAAAAACGGGAAACGCAAAAATCAAAGAAAGAAGTAAAAGTTTCTTCATGGTAAATACCTCGAATCCGTTAAAGTAGATCAATTAAAACGCTAGCATCGAAGGATTTAGTCTGCAAACCTAAGAGCGAAATTGTCGTGCGCGCTGACCACAAGCATCAAGAGATTCTTTTAGTATTTTTGCAAGCTGTGGATCGCGAGGATCTTGGTTTTTGTTCACCGGAGGAATCGGCGCCCCCCAATAAAGTACAACGCGGCTAAATGGAAGAGGTAGAAAAGTCTTGTTCCAAGACTTTTTAAAGTGAATTGCTCCGGAGTGAGCAATCCCGCTGGGTATTATATGTGCATTCATAATTTTTGACATCTCGAACACGCCAGGTTTTGGCTGGTAGATGGGTCCCTTGGGGCCGTCTACAGGGAAAACAGGTATATAACCTGCGCGAGAATTTCTAATGATACCTTTTAATGCAGAAATGCCACCGCGGGTAGATGAACCGCGAGAAGTTTTGAACCCGAGCATACGCAGAACAAAGTCCATTAAATCTCCGTCTTTGCTTTGAGAGGTCATGGCCGCGCATTTATATATCGTAGAATACGAAATCATTGCTAATTCGTTTCCATGCCACATGGCAAAGATGATGGGCTTATTATCCCTCATGAGAGCCTTCATTTCGGATGACTCAATAGCTACTTTGCGCCAGGTCGATGTCCAGGCCTTGTAAACAGCCCAAATAAAAAAGGCGAGAATACTTCGTCCCATTAGTGAGAAACAAGTGCTGTAAATTCTTCTGTCAGTTTTGGTATGATTTCAAACAGATCACCTACGACCCCATAGGTTGCTTTTTTGAATATCGGAGCCTCAGGATCTTTGTTGATTGCAACAATAACTTTGCTGGAACTCATGCCTGCCAAATGCTGAATTGCGCCCGAAATTCCCACGGCAATGTATAAGTTTGGCGCAACAATCTTACCGGTTTGGCCAACTTGAGTAGAATGAGCGGTCCATCCGGCGTCGACAACAGCGCGCGAAGCGCCGACGGTTGCATGTATAGGCTTGGCTAGAGCATCGAGTAGTTTGAAGTTCTCCGGTCCTTTCATCCCGCGACCGCCGGCGATGATCACCGCCGCTTCGGTTAAATCGGCCTGGGAAGATGTGCCCTGAATAACTTCTTTCACTCTTACTTTTAAACCTTCAAAGGAGACAGGGAGCGTTTCTGCCGTGGTGGGAACCTTTTTTATTTGTGGCGCAGGCAATTGGTTTGGGCGCATCAATATAAATTTCATACGTACTTTATCGGTGAAAGCGAAATTTGCCGTACATTTTCCAGAATAAAGAGGTCTTTTCCCTGTAACGTGTTCTTCTGAAATTTGGATGTCTGTGCAGTCGCCAACAAACCCACCGTCAAAACGGGCCGCTAAGCGGGGGAAATGATCTTTTGCCATCATGCTGCCAGACCCCAACACAACGGTTGCGCCTGATTTTTTAATCGCTTCTGTTGCGGCAGCAGCATAAGCGGCGGAGTTATAGTTTTTAAGTACGGGGTCTTTCACAAGATAAACTTTTTTGGCGCCAACTCTGCTCAGCTCTTGTACGAGTTCAGCCGAGTCTGTTCCCAACAAAATGGCCTCGACAGAGTCATTTTTGACGGCAGTAAAAAGCTCAAGCGTTCCCTTTTTAATTTTATTATCAATGAATTCTGCAAAAATTATAACGGTTGCCATATTATATCCTCTAAATTACTTTCGCCTCTTCCCTTAGCAAACGGGCGAGCTCTTTTGCCTGTTGCCCCGAGTCCCCTTGAATCATTTTAACAGAGGGTCTGTCTGCGGGAAGTTGATAGTCCATGTATTTTATTTTTTGGTCTGCTCCAGAGAGGCCGAGCGCTGACAGTGAAATTTCTTCGATAGCAATTTTCTTAGCGCGCATAATCCCAGGAAGGCTTGCATATCTTGGCGTATTCAGCCCCCGATTTGCTGTTAACAAGCAAGGCAATTCAAGCTCTAAAACTTCGCGTGCGCCACCTTCAATCTCGCGCTCAACCAGAGCCCTGTCTCCTTCGTATGTCGCTTTTGAAATGGAAGTCGCGTGAGGAACACCTAAAAATTCAGCTAACATTTGTCCAACACAAAAAGAATTATCGTCAATGGCAGATTTTCCGGCCAGAATTATTTCAAACGGGCCAATCTTTAAGGCCGCGGCGGCGAGAGCTTTTGCTGTTACGAAATTATCCAAAGTTTCCTCCGCGTCTATGACAACAGCTTTGTCCGCCCCCATTGCAAGGGCGGTTCGAAGAGCCTCCGTTACACGCACTTTTGGGCCCAAGCTTAAGGCTGTAACCGTAGAGCCCGGGAACTGTGTTTTAATTTTAAGGGCTTCCTCAACAGCAAATTCGTCATAAGGATTCATAATCCACTTAATACCGTTTGTATCAATTTCGTTTCGGCCCAGTTTAATTTTTGTTTCTGTATCGGGAACCTGTTTTAAACAAACAAGTATGTTCATTTTGACTCCTATTTTGAATATGAATTCTTATCAAACCCGTTATATTGTGGCCATCGAAATTTCTGGTCCCAAAATATTGGAAATATCCACAAGGCACACATACTTATCCACACACGGGAGGGCCTTGTTGGCACCACCCCGCCACATTTAGATGATGCGACGCTTAAACAAACTGAAATTAACCATCGGTAGTGGTACACTTGTCATAGGTTCAGGTTCACGGAGGACCAGAAGTTCTAGCGCAAGATCTAAGAAAACACCCGAGTCTCCGATAAGAATTCAAAGGATCTTGCTATGGGTGACATCAAAAAAATAAACCGGCTAATGGAAGAGCTGGGATTTAATCAAAAAGCGACAACAAGCTCTAAGGCAGCATTTATTAAATATTTAGCAAAAGCGGCATATGGGGTGGATTTAAAAATTCCTCCGCTCTATGACGAAAAAAATTCAAACCACAACGTCGATTCGATTTTAAAACCATCTCCGGCTGAGCAAATGGAGCTGCCTTTCGAAGCCAATAAAAAAGAAATTATTTAACATATTCGTTCTGATTCAAAAATTTTTCTATTCGCAGGTTTACAAGGTCGGGCATATCAAGCTGTGTGCAGTGGGTCCCATATGGAACTTCCATGAATTCGCTCCCTTTAATTTTACTATGTAAAAGAAGCTGATGTTCGAGCGGAGTGACAGTGTCTTTTTTCCCACCGATGATCAGAGTCGGACATTCAATGCGCTCAAGAACGCTTGTCCCGTTGTATTGGACCATGTCTTCAAACAGTGTCAAAAAAACGTCTACAGGAATATTCGACATCCCCTTGGCGTAGATTTCAATGTCTTTGAAGCTCGTCAACTTCAAGTTAAACCCACCCGACAAAGCCAGAAGACGCATGGTAAGTGGATTATTGGCTAGTTTTTCCCACGCAAAGCTCATAGTTTCTGGAATGTGTTTGTAAACTTGTTTTATGCCTTGAAAAACCTGATTGAGGTTATCGGTCCCAAGCATTCCATTTAGGGGATTGGCAGCAAAGCCGTTTATAAAAATCATATTGTGAAAAATTTCTGGGAACATATCGTATCCACGAATTAAAAATTGGCAGCCAAAACTATGGCCCCAAAAGCTGGCCTTTTTTATTTTCAGATGGTCGACAAGACCTTTTATATCCTGAGCAATCGCATCTATGGAAAGATGTGCCCGATCTTGGGGGACGGCCGAATTGTGATGTCCTCGCAAATCAAATGCGATGGTTTGGTATCTCTGTGAAAAGTACTTGATTTGATTATGCCAATGATTAATCAGGCAAACAATTCCGTAATTAAGTATGACAGGCAAACCCTCCCCACGAATTTCGTAATAAATTTGTGTCCCGTCAAAACTTTTGAAATAGCCGGTCTTTTTAGGAATCTGTTTCATGATCTAGACTCACCACTATTTTTGTATTCTGAATTTTAATCCAGAGTCCATCATGAATTTTTTCGGTATCTTTGCTTTGGCCGTTGAGCAAAACCTTGTCCGGAAACGCAGTTTTAATTATAGGTCCCGCGGCTGAAGGCTCAATGGTGAAGCATGTGTCCGGCGAGCCGGGTTCGAGTATTGGATGGTCAAAATGTACGGGACCTATATCCCTTGGACCATAGCCCAAAACCCATTTTGTAGAGGCCTGTTGACCCTCTGTTATTGTGAGTATGAGCGGCGGATGAAACGCACTTAGAGCCTGTGGCGTTTGCTTTAGCTGAAGTCTGTCCAGAAAATTAAAAAGTGGTTCTCGCCACGCTTTGATTTCAGTCGGATCGGGCTGAACGCTTTGAAAGGGAGAAATAATTTCAAATTCAATACTGCCAATACGAAATTGCTGTCCCGCCTGCAGCTCTTGAGCCTTGACTTTTTTGCCGTCGAACCAGATCCCATTCGTAGAATCCATATCTTTTATGAACCATTTCCCCGTTTCTTCGCGAATAAACTTCACATGTACTGTAGAAATTTTGGGATCTTTAAAATTTAAATCTGCCTTTGCGCGCCCCAGAGTTAAGCCATCTTTTATTTTAAATGAGGCGCCTTTAAAATCACCGGAAGTAAACTTTATGTGGAACGGTTCTGCCATTGCCTGTAGTCCTCAAACTTATTTTAAACCCGATGGCGGAAGGGCTAAATGGTTTCGGTCTGAACTGGTCGTTTAACTAGAGCCGCACAGACGCTGCGCAGCAAAAAGAGGTGCATTGTTTTTTGAAAAGGCTCGTGTTACCTAATTCAGTTCGCTGAAAAACCTTGCTCCAACAAAAAGGGGCTTAAACCAAAAGGAATCATTAAATGAATCAACGTATTCGACCTTATGAAGGCGTAGTAATTCTGGTGCCGGAAGCGTCCGAAGAAACACAAAAGACTCTTTTCAAAAAGAACAAAAAAATCATTGAAGGCTTTAAAGGAACCCTACACAGCGTGGATACCTGGGGTCGGCGCAAGCTTTGTAACCCGATTCGCAAAGAACGTACGGGATTGTACTTCCATGTTACATTCATGGCAGGAACAGAGTGTATCGCGGAGCTAGAGCGTACAATGAGAATTAACGACAGCATCCTTCGCTTCATGCACGTTCGGCTTGATGAGCGCGTGGAGCTAGATAAACATCTTCAAAAATTCAAAGAAACTTTGGCAGAAGTTCATGCTCGTGAAGCAAAAGAGCGTGAAATTCGCGAACAAAGAAAGCGCGAGCGTCGTCCGTCAATGCCAATGTAAGGCAAATACGTGTTTAAAAAAAAGATATCGTCAGTATTTTTTTACGAAGCTTTGAGTTTTGTTTTGGCAACTCTGACAGGGGTCCTGGGCGCAGTTCCCCTTATGTTTTTATATCGAGAAGTTGGGCGATGGCAGTTCCTCGCTTTTAATTTTTTTATAGCTATGGGATTGATTTTTACGAACAATCCATTTTTGTGGGCCCCATATTTGATTTGTTCGCTTCTGGTGGTCTTTTATTTTGAATTAGAGTATTTTGGCTATTTAAAAGCCGGCTTCTTTTCAGTTTTAAAAACATCACTTCTTATTGGCGGGGTTTGTTTTTTTTACATTAAATCTCAAAATATACAGGCAGTGGAGTGGGCGACCTCTTCCCTACAAGGGATGGTTGAGTCTATCCAGAAGATCGATCCCAGCCTTAAGGTTGACCTGGAAAGCGTTGTAAAACAGCTGCCATCAATTTTATTTACGGCGCTAGGTATTGCGATGTGGTTGGCGATTCTTTTTGACCGCCGATTTCGTGGGGTATCGAAACTTTTTCGTCCAGAGGAAGATCCATTTTTAAATACGCGCCTTCCCGATGGCCTGGTATGGCTGGTGATTGTGGCCCTGCTATTTTCATTCGTAAAAACTCCTATTAATTGGGGGCAGGAAGTTGCATTAAATTTATTGAACGTGATTCTTTTGTTGTATTTCTTCCAAGGGCTTTCTATAGTAGCGCTCGCGTTCACCCGGTATAGGTTGGGACCATTTATCAAAGCGTTTTTGTATGTGGTTTTCGTAACGCAGTTGTTTTTATTTGTGAGCATCTTGGGGATTCTTGATTACTGGCTGAATTTTAGAGGAAGAATTTTTAAGGCTTCCTCTACAGATGGCTCGAGTTAAGGCGGGCGTGATTCGGGAAGAGGATCAAACATTTTAGCAAAATTGATCGCCGGAGGTAATATGAAGGTCATTTTAAAACAAGACGTTAAAAATGTTGGTAAAGTTGGAGAAATTATTAATGTTGCAAAAGGTTTTGCACGAAATTTTTTGTTTCCAAAAAGGCTAGCTCTTGAGGCCACAGAAAAGCGTGCCCAAGAGTTTGAACACCTAAAAAAAGTCGCCGAAGCAAAAAAGAAAAAAGCGATTGGCGAAAGGAAGCAAGTTCTAGACAGCATATCCGGTAAAATAGTTACGTTTAAAGTTAATGCGGGTGAAAATGAAAAACTTTTTGGATCTATATCAAATGTTGACATTGCGCGCGAACTGGAAAAAATGGGGTTCGACATTGAACGCCGCGACGTTCACTTGGAAGAGCCGATCAAAATTTTGGGACAACATAAAGCGATGATTCGCTTTTCAGAAGAGCTTTTTGCTGAAATCGTAGTATCTGTGGAGCGCAACTAATAAAAGCGCTCTTGTTTAATAGGCTTTAAGAGGGGATTTTGGTGCAAGTACGCGTACCGCCACACAGCGCAGAAGCAGAACAGTACATTATCGGGGGCTTGATGCTTGAGCCTCAGAAGTGGGACGAAATCTGCGAATCTATTTCCGAAGAACATTTTTATAAGTCTGCGCATAGAAGTATTTTTTCTGCCATCACAGAGTTGCAGCAAAAAGGGCAGACCATTGATATACTCACTGTTTCTGAATACCTGAAGCGAAAAGAATTGCTCGATTTGGTTGGTGGCGCAGGGTATTTGGCAGAAACTTTGAATTCGACGCCGACGACACTTAATTTAAAAACATATGTCGACATAGTTGTTGAAAAGGCCCTCTGCCGACGATTAATCCAAACGTGTTCGGAGCTTGTGAATAGTGCTTACGAAGAAGAATATGAAGACATTGGGAGTTTTTTAGACCAAGCGGAAGCAAAGATTTACCAAATCGTTGAAAAACGCGAAGTTCAAGGCGTCGTCCCAGCCAAAGATATTTTGAAAAAAGCTTTGGCACGCTTAGAAGATCTTTACAGTCGCGGGGCCTCGATTATTGGGGTTCCGAGTGGGTTCACAGATCTAGATCTTATAACGGCAGGCTTCCAGCCGGGAGAATTAATCATCCTCGCGGCCCGTCCATCTATGGGGAAAACGGCGTTAAGCTTAAACATGGCCACCCATGCCGCAATTCGCGGAAAAAAGAAGGTCGCATATTTTTCCCTTGAGATGAGCAAAGAGCAACTGATGTTTCGGGTGCTCGCCTCTGAGGGGCGGGTGGATCTGTCAAACATAAGGGTTGGAAAAATTGCCGATACAGCATGGCCAAAATTGATCAACGCGGCAAGTGTAGTGAGCGAAGCGCCTCTACACATTGATGATTCTGTGGGAATTAGTCCATTTGAAATTCGGGCGAAATGTAGAAGGCTGAAGTCTCAAGGCGGGCTTGATATGATCGTGGTCGACTATCTTCAGTTGATGGACTTAAAACAAAAGGTAGAAAGTCGCGAGCGCGCTGTTTCTGAAATATCACGCACCTTGAAAGCTATTGCAAAAGAATTGGAGGTTCCAGTTATTGCATTATCCCAGCTTAATCGCGGAGTCGAAGGGCGCTCAGACCGCAGGCCCATGCTTTCAGACCTTCGCGAGTCGGGTTCCATCGAGCAAGATGCAGACGTTATAATGATGATTTATCGAGAAGACTATTATGATAAAGAAGCAACTGATAATCGAGGTATTGCAGAGGTGATCGTGGGGAAGCAACGGAACGGACCAACGGGGGTTGTGAAGCTTGCTTGGGTCCCACAATATGGGGTATTTGCAAACTTGGCCCCACAAAGTATGGAACAATCCATGCCACAACAGGGCAGGCACAACAGCAATGCTCCAAAGGAGCTTCCAAATCTTGCGCCTAAGTTTTAATCACTCAAATTCTTTCCGAGCATTTAACAAAACATCTTGAAGGTATTCAGCTAAAATCACGCGAACGTGTTCAAGAGTAAGAGTTTGTGAAGGAAGCCCTTTCTTCTCTAAAAGAGCAAGAAATTCTTTTGTTAAGACTTCTTTTGGTAAGCCCGTTAGATCGATAATTTGCTGTAATAAGGTTTCGCCCATCCGCCCCCCAAAACGATGACAAAATAATTTCAGGGAGTGGTTATGACCGTCGACGTTTAACGCCAGTGGGATTAAAAAACTAGACTTAAGGCTAATTTGCGGGGCGCTTCTAGATGAAGGACAAGGGTGTCCCGCTGTTGTATTTTACTTTACTTTTAATTTTTTAAGCTCGACCCAAGGCGCGGACTCTAATTTTGTAAATGTCCATTTTTTTCTTCAATGTGTTTCTATTTATGCCCAACATTTTCGCAGTTTTAACTTGGTTGCCTTTGTGAACGCGCAAAGCAAGCTCAATCAACGGCTTTTCGACCTGCTCCAACACCACATCATATAAACCATCAAGCTCAACGGCCGCCTTTTGTTGCTCTTCAAAGAGTACTTCTAGCTTGCTTCGTACGAGCTTTTCCAAGCTAACGGATTTTAAGTTCGCTACAAAAAGATGGTTTGCTTCATAATTTTCAGGGGTGACAGGGACAGGCGTTGGCGTTGTTTCCACGTGACGGATCTCCTTTAATTTTAGACTCCGCGTTTGTTCGGCGTCCAAATGTATTTATGTAACTGCAATTGAAGTCTTGCAAGGGATTTATTTTCTAAAATCTGTTTTGCAAGCCATTCTTCATTCACGCATCCAAAACTCGGGCTATATAAAACCAAATTTTTTTCGTGAAGGTGGTGTTCTTTTACAAAACTTTCTGCCCAATGGAAATCTTTTTCTGAACAAATCACAAATTTGAATTCGTCCAACGGGGTTGTGTGTTCCAAATTTTGCATTAAAAAGGTATCTGCCGCACCGCTATCGGGAGTTTTTACGTCAATAATTTTCTTGACTCTAGTGTCGAGCGCTTTCACAGGCTCGGCCCCGTTTGTTTCTATGGAAACGGTGTAGCCCATATCACAAAGCTTGGCCATCAAAGCGAAGGTTTTGCCTTGGGATAATGGCTCACCACCAGTAATGCAAACATACTTTGTTGAAAAACCTTGAATTTTCTCCACGATCTCGTCAACAGAAAGGCGTTCGCCTTCATAATATGCATATTTTGTATCGCAATAGCTGCACCGGAGCGGGCACCCAGACGTTCTTACGAAGACTGTGGGCCAGCCCGCATAGCTTGATTCGCCCTGTATGCTGAAAAAGATTTCGTTGATTTTAATCATACCAAAAATGATCTCAACAAATTAAAGTCCCCGACTACCAAAGTCAATTGATGTTCGGGTAGAATTAAAGAAACTGTGGGGCAAAGTCTCGCATTAACAGCTAAGTCGCCGGGGGCGATCATATGTCTCAACTTGTATTGCGCTTCCAGAGAGATATCAAAAGCATAATTTTTTTTGCGCTTAGTCTTTTTGTGGGCCTATCCCTAATAAGTTTTAATCCAAAAGACCCCTCATTTAATTCGACGGGATATGGCCAAGGAGTGGAGAACTTTTGTGGATATTTCGGAAGCTTCCTGTCGGACATTTTATTTCAATTTCTTGGAGTTGCCGCCTGGTTAATCGTTTTTGCGTTTACACGATTTGGCTGGCAATCCATTAAAGGGAAAAAAATTCCATTTACAAAAACGCGTGTAGGACTAAATGTACTTCTTTTTGTTGTGGTTACGGCACTACTTACACTTTATTTTCCCCAAACGCGGGTCCTACACAAATCCATTCACATAGGAGGCCTTCTGGGCCTTGTTACGTCAAAAGCTTTGATTGCAGTGTTTAATACAACAGGTGTCGCAATTATTTTGTGGGCGAGTGCCGCGGTACTCTTAGTATTTTACACAGAACACACAATTGACGAAAATATTAAGCATGTAATCTTTTTATTGAAACGGCTGTCGTTTGATAGGGTTACTTCAAAAATTGCCACCGTGATTTGTCGCCGCGAGGCGCGAGCTAGAATTTCTGACGACAAAAAAATTCAAGAAAAAAAGCTATTGTCTTTGCTAGATCAATATAGGGAACAAAAAGGCGAAGGAGCGCATCCCGCGGAAGAGACGCCCATTTCGGCGCGCGCAGAGGATAAAACGTCATTTGTTATTAAGTCTATTTTTGATTTTGCGGATAATAAGGCGCAGAAACAAATGAAAGAAATGAAGCGAAGAGTGGAAAACTGGGAGTTGCCGAAATTGGCGATGCTTGAAGTTCCCACAAACACAAAGTTTAAAGTAGACGAGAAAATAATTAAAAGAAATACCCTTCTCTTAGAGGACAAGCTCTCCCAGTTTGATGTAAATGGTAAAGTCGTCGCTGTTTTGCCTGGGCCCGCCGTAACGATGTTCGAATTTAAACCTAATGCCGACGTCAAAATCAGCAAAATTACCGAACTTGCAGACGACCTGTCGCTTGCGATGAGTAGCGAATCTGTTCGAATTATTGCCCCCCTGCCCGGGCGAGACGTTGTAGGAATTGAAACGGCAAACTATGAACGCGACACGGTGTTTTTAAGCGAAATCCTTGAAGACGTTAATTTTTGGGAAGATGATCTGAAGTTGCCACTCGCCTTAGGCAAGCAGGCCAACGGAGAAACAAGAGTGGTGGATTTAAGAAAGATGCCCCACCTCTTGGTTGCCGGCACAACGGGATCAGGGAAGTCTGTTTTTATTAACAGTATTTTGACCGGCTTGCTGTTCAAACACTCTCCAAAAACACTTAGACTTATTCTTGTTGACCCCAAACAAGTGGACCTTGCAACATTTCACAAAGTTCCCCACCTCATAATGCCTCCAATAAAAGAACCGAAAAAAGCTGTAAACGGGTTGCGGTGGGCCGTCCGCGAAATGGAGAAGAGATACAGGTCTATGTCACGATTCAACGCTCGCGGGATTGAGGGATTTAACGACAAAATGCGATCGTTGTTTGGCGACGAAATTAAAGCGCATCAAAAAATGAATGAAGAATTGGAAGCCCAACGGCGAGACACAGCCGAGGGGTATTATTTTACGGAGCTTCCTTATATTGTGATTGTCGTTGAAGAATTCGGCGACCTTATGACTGTTGACAAAGCAAGCGTTGAACAAATGATTGTGCGTCTGGCACAAATGGCACGCGCATGTGGAATCCATTTGATTCTTGCAATGCAAAGTCCTCGGCGAGACGTTGTTACGGGTCTAATCAAAACGAATATTCCCGGCCGAATCAGCTTTAAGGTGGCAAGCAAAATGGACTCTCGAATTATTCTAGATGAATCTGGAGCGGAACGGCTTCTTGCCCAAGGAGATATGCTTTTTTTAGCGCCGGGGGTTTCAAAACCACAAAGGCATCATGGCGCATGGATTTCAGAAGACGAAATGGCCAGGGTCACAGCGTTTTGGTCAAAACAAGGTGAGCCAGAGTTTGATGCCGCAGCAATGAAACAACTAGACGGCAGTGGCGGAGGCTATGATTTGGGGGGCGAAGAATCGTTTTTTGAGGACGGTAATCCAGACACAGAAGAGCGATATGATGAAATTTTAGCCTACGTTTCTACGATGAAAGAGGTCAGCGCGTCTTTATTACAGAGGAAGTTTCGCCTTGGCTATCCAAGAGCCGCCCGTGTCATTGAGATCTTTGAAAAAGAAGGTGTTGTTGGACCAGCAAGCGGAAGCAAGCCGCGGCAGGTTCTTATCAATAAACTTTGAAATCTTATGTGATTCGGCTATATAAATAATATGTTATTTTTATTAGCAATATTGTCGTTGTGCCTGGCTCTGCCCTCGGAACAAAGCAATTACAAAGAGATTATCGCGCGAGCCCAACAGTTAAGCCTTCAACAAGCACGCAGCGAAGCGCAACAAATGCTTTTAACTGGAATCCAAAAAGAAAAGGATCTGAAAGGCAGAGCGGCACTCATAACAACATTAAAAAAACTGAGTGAAATTTTTTATACAGACAAAGCTCAAAAGCTTTACGAGCAGGGGAATGTGCTTATTAGGCAAAAGCCGGCAGAGGCCATGAAAGCATTTAAAGCCGTACTTGAAATCGAACCGAAGAACACGAAAGTTCTAACGACGTTAGGGAGAACCTATCTTTTGTTAGGACAGTGTAAGGACAGCCTTGAAACAAGCCATGTTCTGGACGGACTGAACCCGTTTAATAATGAAAACTTCTTATTGCAGATCCAGGCGCGAACCTGTCTGCAGGATTTCGAAAGCCTGGAAAAGGACATTGAGGAGAAGGACGTTCGGGAGCCCGCGATAGGATTGCATCTCAATTTGGCGTTAGCTCAAATGCATTATTTCAAGGGAGAGCTTGGAGAGTCATTTAAATACCTTCAAAGGGCAGAAAAGATTAGCGAAGCCTTTCCCGAAAACTATTATTGGGAAAATCAAATTCTTGAAAAATTAAACAAGCCGGCGACAGAGAGCGCAAAAAAATATGTGAAACTATGCAAGACTCTTGCCCGGAGCGACTGGGCGAAATTTGAGTATGAACCAAGAATGTGCCAAGAATACAAAAGCATAGAGGCAAAGTTAGAAGATCAAGCGGCAGAAAAGAAGGAAGGCGATGATCAGTAAAACAACAAGTATATTGATGTTATCGGCGCTTTTGGGCTGTGGAGTCCGTGGAGATCCCATCCCACCAACAGAACCGCCATCTCTAGGGCGGGGACAGCCAATGTATAAAGAGGTGACGAAAGATTTAGCGACTCCATATGTGCCGCCCCTTTATGAAAAAGATGAAGCAAAAAAGAAAAATGGAAAAAAAGAACAACAAAATTAAATTTACCAAAATGTCTGGCGCCGGGAATGATTTTATCATAATTCCTGCCCTGAAAGACGCTGACCAGAAAGCAATCAAAAAATTCTTAGGGAAAGTATCCAGGGAAGACTTTGCCTTGAAAATGTGTCACAGACAATTAGGGATTGGCGCAGACGGGCTACTTTTTTTAGAAAAGCCGGACGTAAACGGCGCCTCGATCCGATGGGATTTTTATAATTCTGACGGCAGCCGGCCAGAAATGTGTGCGAATGCAAGCCGATGTGTCGTGCGCTATTTAGTCGAAGAAAAAATCAGCAACGGGAAGCCGCTGAAGATACAGACCCCGTTCGGAGTTATTCATGGGCGGAAAAAGAAGGATCTTGTTACGATTAAAATCCCGAAAGTAAGCATTTTTGACCTCAAAAAGAAAGTGCTGATCGGGAATGAAAATGTTGAGGGGGGATGGATTGATTCAGGGGTCCCGCATTTCGTTGTTCGGGCACGAAATGTTCACGAGCATCATGGGCGAATTGCCAAGGCGGCAATGTTAAGAAACCACCCATATTTTCATCCGCGCGGAACAAATGTTACTTTTATAGAGGAAATTGGAAAAAACGAATTAAACGCGGTCTCTTTTGAAAGAGGGGTGGAGAACTTCACTCTTGCGTGCGGCACGGGGGCTGTCGCGGCAGCCATTTATTATTGTAAAATAAATGGCACAAATGAGCCTGTAAAAATCAATATGCCAGGGGGGACTTTGGCTGTTGGCCTGACAAGCGAGGGCGATGTTGAATTGACAGGCCCTGCGCTTCGAGTTTGCGACGGCGTTGTACATCGAGAGGTTTTGAGTGTCTAAATTTCAAGGTATTATTACGGCCCTTGTAACTCCGTTTCGAGACGACGAGGTGGATTTTGATTCATTAGGAAAGCTTGTAAGACATCAGCTTGAACAAGGCATTGACGGATTTGTTGTCCACGGAACAACAGGCGAATCCCCCACGGTTACGGAAAGAGAGCGGAAAAAAATTTTTGAATTTATAAAGGTGGAAGTCTCGGGACAGGTGCCATTAATTGTTGGAACAGGCAGCAATTCTACGGCAGAAACGGTTGAGAAATCAAAAGCAGCCGAAGAGTGGGGCGCAGACGCCCTTTTGGTTGTTGTCCCATATTACAATAAGCCTCCGCAAAGAGGGCTGCATAAGCATTTCAAATGGGTTGCAGAAAAGGTCGCCATCCCTGTTATTTTATACAATGTTCCCAGTCGAACGAGCGCGGGGCTTGAGGTGGAGACGGTGTCAGAACTGAGTAAAGTAGATAACATCATTGGGATTAAAGAGGCGACAGGAGATATTTCATTTGGCGAAAGAATTATTAATAATTGTTCGAAAGATTTTATTGTTTTAAGTGGCGACGATGCAACCTGCATGGATCTTGCGACTCGGGGCGGACGAGGCGTTATTTCCGTGGTTTCACATTTGATTTCTAATCCTATGCGGGCCATATATAAAGAAATTGAAAAAGGAAATCACTTCGCCAAGACAGCGTATGATAAGTTTCAACCATTGATCAAGGGCATCTACAAGGAAACAAACCCAATTCCAATAAAATATTGTCTGCGGCGAATGGGCATTCTTCAGTCCGAGGAACTAAGGCTGCCGCTCGTGGCCCTGGGCGAGAGCCTAAGGGCTGATATGGACAGTCTTCTGGAAGACGCGAGGCTGATGAAATGAAAATCATTTTATCCGGCGCGTCTGGGCGAATGGGACAAGAAATTTCTAAATTAGTTGGTCAGGACAAAAAAACAAAAATAGTTTTGTCAGTGGGGCGGGCCCAGCCCCTGAAATCCGTGAAAGCCGATGTTGTTATTGACTTTTCTCAGCCCGAATTTCTAAATGATGTTTTAGATTTTGCAACAAAAACAAAAACGCCAGTGGTAATCGGGACAACGGGGCTTGATTTGCAAAAGCAAAAAGCGCTTAGACGTGCGGCGCGAAAAATTCCGGTTCTATGGGCCCCCAATATGAGTGTGGGAATCCAAATTGTTCGTGCTATGCTGAAGTCGTTTGCGGGGCTTAAAGGGTATAACTTTTCCATCGAAGACATTCATCATGTAAACAAAAAGGATTCTCCGAGCGGGACCGCGCGCTACTTAAAACTAAGCTTGGAGCGCCAAACAAGGCGAAAAAATATTCCTATCCGATCGGTGCGAGAGGGGGACGTGTTTGGTATTCATAGGGTCATTGCTGCGGGGAAAGAAGAAAAAATTGTAATTGAGCATGAGGCGCTTAACAGGACTGTTTTCGCAAGAGGCGCATTGATATGTGCGCGATGGCTGATTAAAAAGAAAAAAGGGCTCTATGGAATGGAAAGCGTGATGCATGGCTAATGTGCTTTTGGCGCTCGAGACAAAATTTGAGAAAGAACTGATTACTCTTAGAAAAATTTTACTTCAATTAAGTTACAATTCGAAAATGAAAGATATTTCCTCTGTTTATGAGCTGACAGAGCCGTATGCGTATGGCATCTCTGTTGTGGCACACATAGAGCTCGCAAAAAAGTCTCCACTGGAGGCGAAGGGGGAAATTGAGAAAATACTGGCGAGCGTTAAAAGTGAATATTTTAAGTGGGAAATTTTGCTGATAGATGATGTTGTGTTTAGGTCGCCGCATCTGACCATCCCCCACCCGCTATTACACAAATCGCCCAAGTGGATTGTTCCCGCGACAGATATCTGGGAATCCTATAATCATCCGGTTTTAAATGAGTCGATTAAAACAATACGAAACTCTTTCAAGGAAATAGAGGGAATTTCGTTCTATAAACAGAACAAAACCCTTCTTGATTTTCTCTCAAATGAGAACTAGGTTGGATCCAATCAGTAGTTTTGTTGTTGAAAAACAAACAGGGGATTTTATGAAGTTTTTTATTGATAGTGCAGATATTACCGAAATTCGAGAGGCCAACAAGCGCGGCTGGGTTGACGGCGTTACGACCAATCCATCCCTAGTCGCAAAAACAAAACGGCCAATGAAAGAAGTTATCAAAGATATTTGTATGGAAGTGTCTGGCCCCGTTTCTGCAGAGGTGGTGAGCCTAGAGGCAGAAGGCATGTTTAAGGAAGGCATGGATTTAGCAAAAATCCACGACAATGTTGTTGTTAAAATTCCCATGACAGAAGCGGGACTCGTTGCGGTTCGAAAGCTTTCAAAAGAGGGCATTAAAACAAACGTGACACTGGTCTTTTCGCCAGTTCAGGCAATAATGGTGGCAAAGGCAGGAGCAACGATGCTCTCCCCGTTTGTCGGCCGCCTGGATGATATTTCATCAAACGGGATGGAAATGATTTCGCAAGTAATGAAGATTTTTAAAAACTACCAATTCAAGACTGAAGTTTTGGTTGCAAGCGTGCGCCACCCGATTCATATTTTGGATGCTGCTTTAGTTGGCGCGAACATTGTGACAATCCCCTACAAAGTTATGCAGCAACTGACGAAACATCCATTGACTGAACAGGGTATTCAAAGATTTTTAGACGATTGGAAACAAGCAAATCAAGCAACTATTTAAACTTTCAGTATTATTTTGGATACTCACCGGCTGTGTTACAAGCGGGTACAATTCGGAGCCGCTTGACTACTCACTGCAGGATATTCAAAAAGCCGTGGGTGAGTCCCTTCCGGCGGAGGTTGGATTTGTTAGCCCTAATGCGCGAGAGTATTACACAAAACAATATAAAGCAAAAGTAGAAGGGGACAGGCCCGTTGTTCTAGTGATTAAAACCGTCGTTTTAGGAAATCGGCGACCATATAATTTATCGGTTGAGGTTAATGTTGTTTCGTCGAACATGACGATGGAACCGCAAGAGGCATTTCAGAACGGTACCCCCTACGTTGGTGAGGAATCCCTATCCAAAAGGATAGTCACAAAAGTTCAAAGTGAGCTTGCCAAACGTCGTAAGAATAAGAACCTATTTGACGACTTCCGCGCTTTCTAAATACACTAAATTGTTAAGAGAAAACTGATTATTCACGGATGGAATAATTGCTAAAGCTCAAATTGGTTACTCTCATTTTGATTTCTATGATTCCTCAGTCTATCAATAACTATGTTGTTAGACATCAGGAGGGAATATCCATCCGTGTCTCAAAAAAATCTCCGCCGCTAGCAATTTTTGAAGATGAGCAACTTAAGCCAAAAATGATGAAGCAGATCGTTCCTGTAGTGACGGTCGGTATACCGCTGCGCTCAGGTATGTTTGACCTGACAAAACGAGCGCTAGAGATTGCTCGAAAAGTCGCGACAGAAACCGTTGTGGCTGTGGCGGAAGACGAATTGGTGCCCGCGAAAGACACAAACGAAATTGTTCGTCTGTCTGGGATAAAGATTCAAAAAAATAGCCCCAACGTAATGATGCTTTTAAAAGCGCTACCTAAAAGCGACAATGGAAAGCCGCCGCCTCCCCAAACAATACAAGAGAGAGATCGCGCTCAGGATATTGTAGAATACAGACCCGATTCTACGAAAAATCCATATCAACAGTTTGAAGATATCAAGCGGTTTTATTTAAGAAATCAAATTATGGGAAATTTGACGGCATCTCAGAGGGCGCGCCTTGAAGGAGTACAAAATTTGGATAGCGTGCTCGCTGCGGACTGGTCACAGCCAACCTTTGAACAGCAGGCGAAAAAACTGCTCTCAAACAATGATTCCACTCGCCAGCCGAGTTTGCCAGACACAGGAGTAACGGTAGCAGACAATCGCGACATGGGCGAAGATCAAACCGAGATGCCATTGCGTACGGCCGTGCAACCTACCTCAGCAGAAGCAAGTTTGTTGGCAGAGCCACAGCTCTTGATCTCGGGTCCTATTGAAATGGCGGATGGTTTGGCATACCTAGGAAACGATCAATATATAAAGGTGTATCGTCAAGCGGGGACTACGTTATTGGAAGAAGGAAATGTTGTAATTAAAGAGGGGCGATATGAAATTTTTGTTAGAAACCCTCAAGACGGCGTTGTTGTTGCAGAACTTCGTACGATAGATCAGCAAATATTGGGGCGCGGAGAGATTCTTTTAAACGAAACGATTCGAAACCAAAAAACATATGATGACTTGAGAAACATTCCATTAAAAATAAAACCTGTCGTGGGATCAGCAAATATAGTCACGGTGTCCGGCTATTCGTTTGATGACGAACAAAAGGTTGATGGGGCAAGCGTATCGATTAATGATTTTATGGATCTGGGGAAAACGGATAGCACAGGCAAAGACAGCGCTCAGATTCTGACGGACTCAACGATGGTAATCAGGGCACAAAAAGATGGGTTTTGGGGGAGTATGCTGTTTAAAACAGCGGGGCAAGTTTTCAAGCATACACTGTTCGGGGACGAAACAGTTCGGTCATGGTTTGAGCAGCTCAACATAGGGGCATCTAAATTAAAAAAGACAGGTATCATTTGGGGTGAGGTAAAAATTGGTAGTGTATCAATTTCTGATGCTGAGATCGAGGTTGTGTCGAGTGAGCAAGCCTTGCAGCCGACGTATTTTGTCGGCGGAGTAATCCCAGACGCTTCGCTTAAGGCAACAACTTCAAACGGTCGCTTTGCGATCTTTGACGTTGACCCAGGAATTTATATTGTTCGAGCGCGCCATAAGGGCAAATTATTTCCACCACAAGTTGTTGTAGTAGATCGAGGATTTGTGTCGACGGTTACGGTTCAATGGCAGAAAAAATCACAGTCCGAAGTTTATGTGTTTGATTTGGAAACAAGCGAGCCAATGCCTTCTGAAATTAAATTCATAGGATCGGATAAGACAGCATATTCAAAAACGGGAAAGCATATTGTGAATTTCTCTGGGAAAGAGGGAATCCAAGTTCTAGAGGCGCGAACAGACAGTACACATCATTTTGTTTCTCGCGCTACAGTTGATAAAGCGCAGAAGCAAGTTATGATTCCGGTTGTTTCTTATGAATGGATTACAGCAGCACTTGCCCGAACTCGCATTAACCAAAATGTGGACCGGGGGATTATTGTTGGCATAGCAAGGAAAGCGGATATGCGTATTGAGCTGGATCCACTTGGTATAGATAACGAGACAGACATTGTCTATTTTGATTCAAAGGGCGATATCTTAGTTGGTGGGACAAGCGCCCCTCTGGGAGGCGGATTTATAATTTTCAACGCAGTTCCTGGTGTTCGAACGATTCTTATGAACTATAAAGGGATACAGCAAACGCAAATTCATACAGCGCTGTCAGACCCAGACGTTATCAATGTTTTCAATCCAAACTATTAATCGGGACATCCTTAAGACTCCCGCTTCTTTTGGCTCGTAATAGTGATGCGTCCCTGGCTGCGAGAGCGAAGAAGATTCTTTTCGTACTCGACGTATTTATCCAAATATTTGTCTGGTAGATGCAGGCGAAACCCGCGGGGCAAAGAAAGATTCAACTTAAACGAATCATCACTAATATCTTTGTTGAAGAATTTAAACTGATTCATGTCCATTTTTAGAACTCGAAGGAGCTTTGAAATTCGAATTCCTTTTTTCAAACGAACTTCTTTGAAGGCGAGGATCGTATTTTTTTTGATTTGGCCATAGATTGCGTCGTGATATTTTTCTGCATGAAGGATTGCCAAGAAAGATGGAAAAAAATTGGGAGAGGCAAAATCAAAACTCTTTGTTCTGTAGTTATTGATAATGTATGAAATATCTTTTGATTTTGTTTTTTTAACGGCCTCTTGGAGGCTGCCAAGGCCATGATTATACGCAGTTACCGCAAGTGGCCACGCCCCCAAAGCCTTATAATATTGCTTTAATAATTTTGCGGCGGCAACTGTCGCCTTTAAAGGAGAGTTTCTTTCATCAATGTGATCTCCGACTTTCATAAACTGTTTTCCTGTCGTCGGCATAAATTGCCAAATGCCGCTTGCGCCCACCTTACTTTCGGCCGCGGTATTAAAGCTGCTTTCTACAAAGGGCATTCGAGTTAGCTCTGTCGGAAGGCCCTGTTCGCTAAAAACATTTTCCATGTGCGGGAGATACTGAGCGCTTTCAGAAATTCCTTTCTCGATAAACTCCCTTTGTCCGGTCTGTGTGCGCATTGTATATGCCGCATCTCGAATGATTTTGCGACGATTTTTCCCAGGGATCTCATCGAATAATTTGTAAAGCGCCAAATCTTCGCCAGTCAATTTATTGAAGTCTTTTTTGGCCAGAGCAAGAAGGGCGCTTCGTACACGCTGTCGGTCTCGCACAACCTTTTGTTTTGCCAGATGGAACTTTGTCCATTTGTTTTTGTAAGAGGTGTTCTTCATTATTGAAGTTACATCAGAAACAGAGTAGACGATCCAGGGGAAGTCGCGATTATGAAATACATGCTGTTGGTTGGAATATTTTGTATAGACATCATACCAAAAAGCCGTGCGGTTATAGAGGGCCTCCGGGACCCTAAACTCGGGCGAAATTCGCTTTTCTTTGTCTGATAGAATGTCTTTTTTAGAAATTTCATTGCTGGGCCTTCGATTGTGATCTGGAACAAGGGCGAGGGTCGATCCGGGGAAATCAATGTAGTCGAAAACTTCGTCCGGAGGGTCTTCGCCTACGACAAAAGACATTAACGAGGAGTCTTGAAAGTCATCTTCTTTTGCAAGCCGAAGGTCTTCTTTAAAATTAAGCGCAGCGCAGGTTAGATAGATAAGAGGGGTAACCACTACAAATTGAGATGTTGCCAGGGCAGTTGCGGCAAAGGTGTTTTTAATAAATTTTTTCCATTTAGGAACGGACTTTTTTCTCGCTAATAGCCGGCGCTCTATCGCGGTACTTTTTCTCTTCCTTGATCTTCGTTCCATATGCTCACATATACAGCAAAGGCAATGCCAGGAACTCATCAAAAAACGTCAAAGTTTCAGGCACTTAGGTTGATTCAGAATGAGAACCATGTATAACTTGTTAACGATTGCCTGTCAGCGGCGCTTTTCTAATGTCTTACGACATAAAGAAATAATCTTCCTTTTTTCTCAAAAAGAGCCGATTAAAGTTAATCAGTTGGTATCCATATGATGACACACACAAGCCAAAATGAAGAAGATGTATTAAAAAACTTTTCGAAGACGAAATTTACGGCTGTGATTTCTGATATTCATCTTACGGAAGCAGAACCAGAACACAAAGAGCGACCACTTTGGAAGAAATATAAAACAAGACAGTTTTTTTTTGATGAGCAGCTCAGCGGATTTCTAGATCATATACAAAAAGAGGCAAAGGGGGAAATGGTTGAGCTTGTTCTAAATGGAGACATTTTTGACTTTGATAGCGTTATGGCTTTGCCGCCGGACGCGCCATACAGCATTTCTTGGATAGAAAAAAAAAGAGGCCTATTTGCCGAAGAAGCAAAATCCGTTTTTAAAATTAAGGTGATTTTGAAAGATCACGACTTATTTGTAAAGTCTTTGACGAAGTTTGTAAGAGAGGGGAATCGAGTCGTTGTTGTTATTGGGAATCACGATCTAGAGCTACATTACCCAGGGGTCCAAAAAGAAATTCGAAAGACCCTGGGCTTGACCGACGAAGAAAACGCCCGGCTTCGTTTCTGTGAGTGGTTTTATATCTCTAACGGAGATACTCTTATAGAACATGGGAATCAATATGATCCTTATTGTCTGTGTCAAAATCCGATTAACCCATTGATTCAAAAATTTAATCGCATCGAGGTGCGATTGCCTTTTGGCGACTTAGCCTGCCGATACTTGATTAACGGAATGGGGTTTTTTAACCCCCATGTGGATTCCAACTACATCATGAGTTTCAAGGAATATATTAATTTTTTTGTTAAGTACATGATGAAGTCGGAACCGCTTATTATGTTTTCTTGGCTTTGGGGCTCTTTTTTGACGCTTATTCATTCGTTTACAGATCGATTGCTTCCAGACCTGAAAGATCCACTAACAATTGAAGACCGAATCAACGAGATTGCGAATAAATCCAATGCGACGCCGAGAATGGTACGAGAGCTCAAGGAGCTTGCGGCACACCCCGCGACGAGCTACCCGCTTCGGATGGCACAGGAGCTCTGGCTTGATCGTGCTTTTATAGTATTGCTTTCTTTTTTAATTATTTTTTGGATTTTCACCTTAATTAAGCTTCAGTTTAGTATTTCGTTTTTTTGGATGTTCATTCCGCTTGCGATATGTGTTCCCTTTTTCATCTTTTATTCAAAGTCGATTCGATCTGAGGTGCATCGCTACAAAGAACCTGACGAAATGATTTTAAGTATTTCTTCAAAAATCACGCGTGTGAAAAGAATCGTTTATGGTCATACTCATATACCCAGGCATGAGATCGCAGGCGAAATTGAGCATTTGAACAGCGGCAGCTGGTCGCCGGCCTTTCTTGACGTAGAGTGCACAAAGCTATTTTCAAAAAAGCTTTTTATCTGGTTAACGCCAAGCGAAGACGGCACTCGAAAGGCAGAACTTCGAGAGTTTTCAAATGGGACGTCAAAACAGACTTATAAAGCACGCCCTTTTTACACACGAAAAGAACGAAAAAAGCTCTATCCATCCAATCAAGCAGGCTAACCAAACGCGGCGCGTTTACACATATTTTGTTGTGCAACCGCCCAAAACCTCAAAATTAAGTGGTCTAAGCAAAGAACAATGACTTATAAATTTTAGGATACATTTTAATCTACTTGGGAACCAACCCAAGCTTTTTGGAGGTCGAATGGCAGATATATTAGTTGTTACCAGCAAGGTGAAGAAGTTTATAAAAGAAAAAAGCGGATTTAATACCTCTTCTGAAACGGTCCAAGTTTTAAGTAAAGCGGTAGAGCAACTATGTGAAAGAGGTTGTGAAAGCGCAAAAGCAGACGGTCGTAAAACCGTTATGGCTCGTGATATTAAAATCGACCACCTGTAGCATTTATTTCTCAAGCATTTTTTGAAATTTATTCCAATCAATAATAGGAACGCCAAGCTTCTTGGCGTTTTCTATTTTGCTGCCCGCTTCATCGCCAGCCAATAAATAGTTCGTCTTTTTAGATACACTGGCGAGAACATGGCCCCCTTCGTTTTCAATTTGAGTCTTAATTTCTTCGCGCGGCTTTGGCAAGGTTCCGGTAATTACAAAGGTGACCTCGCTTAGTCGGCGTCCTTTTTTAGTACGGATTTCAAACTCAATCCCGTGTTTCAAAAGACTTTTGATTTCGTCTCTAAACGATTTTTGCTGAAAGGCTTCGTATATAGAGAAGGCCATTTTTTCTCCGATGCCGTCGACACGCAACAGGTCTTCCGGGGTGGCGACCATAATTTTATCTAAGTCGCCAAAATAATCAGCAAGCAACTTTGCAGTCTGTTCGCCAACGAAACGAATGCCGAGGGCATAGATAAAATTATTGAGTGAAGATTTTTTGCTTTTTTCAATACTATTGATCAGGTTTTGTGCAGACGTGTTTCCCTGCCGATCTAGAGCGATTAAATCGTCAAAGGTGATTCGATAAATGTCGGAATAGGTGTGAATTAGTTTTTTATCAACCAGGAGATCAATCATTTTGTCGCCTAAGGATTCAATATTCATGGCGCGCTTAGAGGCGAAATGTTTTAGTGACTCGCGGAGCTTGGCCTCACAAGCCGGGTTAACACAGCGGGAAACGGCCTCGCCCGTTAGCTTTACAGCATCTGATTTGCAAACAGGACATTTGCTTGGAATTTTGTAAGGAGATGCATTTTTTTCTCGTTTGTCCAAAAGGACTTCTATAATTTCAGGTATCACGTCGCCTGCCCGATGAACAATAACCGAGTCACCAATGCGAACGTCTTTTCGGTCAATCTCACTCTGGTTGTGAAGAGTGGCGTGCGTAATTGTTACGCCGCCAACGACAACAGGCTCCATGATTGCAACGGGCGTCAGTGCGCCAGTGCGACCAACCTGAACAACGATGTTTAAAATTTTTGTTTCCGCTCGGCTTGGGGTGAACTTCGCGGCGGTCGCCCATCTTGGGCTTCGCGCAATAAAATCAAGGGCGGTTTGAAGCTCAAAGCTGTTTACTTTGGTTACGATGCCATCAATTTCAAACGGCAGTTCATGGCGGATCTCTTCAATCCGTTTGTAAAAAGAAACCGCCTCGTCGACGCTCTTACAAACGCAAGAAAGCCCTTTTTTGTAGCTAAGCAAAGCCAGGTCTGTCGTCCCAACAACGGGGATTCCCCATCTCCGAAAATGGGGGGCCAGATCGCTTTGGTGAAAAAATGTAATGCCCTCTGCCTTCCCGATGGCGTATGCAAAAAACTTTAAGCTTCGGCTGGCGACAACTTGCGGATCAAGCTGGCGAAGGGTGCCGGCCGCCGCGTTTCTTGGGTTTGCAAAAGGCTCTTGGCCGTTTTCTTGCTGTTGGGTGTTTAATTCCAAAAAATCTTTTTTAAACATTAAAATTTCGCCGCGGATTTCGATCAAGGGCGGCGGGCTTTCGTCATATAGGCGGAGCGGAATTGTTCTAATTGTCTTTGCGTTGGGAAACACGTCTTCTCCGGTTGTGCCGTCTCCGCGTGTAACAGCGTGAGTGAGGACACCCCCTTCATATATTAATTCAATCGCAAGACCATCGAATTTGGGTTCGCAAAAATATTCGATTTGGAAGTCATCTTCCTTTTTTAAGAATTTTAATACCCGTTCATGGAAGGCCACAATTTCGTCGGGAGAATAGCTGTTTTGAAGAGACAGCATAGGGATACGATGCTTTACTTTGGGGAATTTATTCAGCGCAATGCTGCCAACCCGCTGGGTAGGAGAAGTTGCAGTAACTAGGTCGGGATGCTTTTGTTCGAGACCTCTAAGTTCAGAGAAAAGACGATCATATTCAAAATCTGGGATGATGGGTTTATCCAACACGAAATAATTATAGTCGTGTTGTTGTATTACCCGCCGAAGCTCTTCAATTCGATATCTGACTTTTTCATCACGTTTCATTTTAGGGCCCTGCAGCCAAGGACAATTGGGCTTTGGTGGGTAGACTAATTTTTACAAGCACCCAGGTCAACAACGCAACGCAAATACCATATCCATTATGCCGGAAATGTCAGATATTTTGTGTTTACCGAAATGAACAGCAAAAGCGGTGAGACGCTTGACTAGAGGCCATATGATTTCTAAAGAAACAGTCAAAAGAATCGCA
>CAUJEF010000067.1 GCA_963169515.1 Bdellovibrionota bacterium | reverse complement strand
TGGCAGGAAACTTCGCAGGTGTCTTCCCCTGTAAATGACTTTCCCTTTTGAAAGAAGGTCACCAGGACCTCGTCCACGTCCTTATCATTTTTAAATGTACCGTAATACACTCTGTGAGACTCTAAGTTTTCTGGCAAAAATGAACAGAATTTACGAATGAGCGTTCTTGCCCTTCCTCCGCTTATGCGAATAACAGATATGCCCCCCTGGCCTGGCGGCGTGGCAATGGCACATATCGTGTCTTCAATGTTTCGAAATGCCATTGCTCACAACCCCATGTATTTTGAGCTAGTTCAGCTCTTCGCTATCCTGATTCCCGTGACCGTCTCGATTCTTGGGCCCGCCTTTGGCTGGGAAAATTTTAATTTTCTTGAAGTGCCCTTCGCCAACAGATTTACTTTTTACTCTACCGTCTTCCGCAAGGTATTGATGAATTACTTTTCTGTCTTTCGGGGGAAGCGCGCGGACATATACAGATCGATTTTTATCAAGCGCTATGTTTTTTAACTTTTCCGCAATTTCCAGAAGTTCGTCGTTGGCCTCTTCACGAAAGCCGTTTGCATCACAGTTTAAATTCACTTTAAGTTCTGGTAAATTATGTTGGAGAACTCGCTTTAGATAAAGCTGAAAAGCATCCAACAATTGTCCCTCTCTTTCGGTCAGGTTTTTTTCATCTTCCCCATAAAGCTCGACATTGATATTTCCCTTTTCATCGTCAGAAATTTCATAGTTCAAATTGAACTGGCCAATCTCGAAAAGGCCCTTAAGGGTGTTCTCAATGATATCAAGAGCAACTCCGTCGCCCGCTTTGTCTTTTCCTCCGCCAAACATTTTACTTAGAAGTCCCATATTAAATTTCTCCTCTACTATACGTCCCTCGACACACTCTGTGCCGCGATCGGTGATTGTGTTTGTTTAGATTTATCGTTTAAAAAAAAGTGTTGTTGGGCAATTCCAAATAACGAGCTGATCACCATATATAAGGTTAATCCGCTTGGCAGAGATAGCATGAAAAATGTAAATAAAATTGGCATGAATAAAAAAATCTTCTGCTGGGTCGGGTCCATCGTCGATGGGGTGATTTTTTGTTGAACAAACATGGCTATGCCCATGATCACCGGTAACACATAATATGGGTCTTTAAAGCTAAGATCATGAATCCAAAACACGAATGGCGCACGATAAAGCTCTATGCTATGTCCGAGCAAACTGTAGAGTGCCATAAAAATAGGAAGCTGTAGAAACATCGGCAAACATCCCGCAACGGGATTTACGCCTTGGGCCTTATACAGGCCCATAGTTTCAATCTGCATTTGTTGCGGGTTTTCCTTATGTTTTTCTTTAATTTTTAAAAGCAGCGGCTGAAGAGTTTGCATCTTCTTCATAGATCGGTATGAAGAGACCATAAGCGGAAGCATCAGCAGCCGGATGATTATTGTCATAAGTATAATGGCAACGCCGTAGTTTTTAAAAATTGCATAAAAGAACTTCATAAGTATCAGCAGCGGTTTTGAAATCCAGCTGAACCACCCGAAATTCACGGTTTGGGTCAGGCGTTCATCGACGGCCCCTAATATTTCAACATCTTTTGGGCCTATATAAAATTTATTTTTAGCTGTGTGCTCAGAGCCTTGAGAGTAACGATATATGACCTTACCCGTGACCGTATCCAGATGGAGTTCGCCGTCTGTCGTGGTGGTTTTTATGCTGGTAGAAAAAAAGGGAGAAATTTCAGAATAGTCCACCAGTGCGCTTGTAAAATAAAGGCTCCCCATCGAAACAACGCTGACCGTTGAAAGTTCTTTAGAAAACGGATTGTCCGTTTTTTTGGAATCGATAATTGCTCGTTCGTGTGAATTATTCCCGTGATTTACAAATACGGACTGGTTTTCGCCCGAGGGGACAAGGGGGCCCCTTCCCTCATGCGGAATTATTTTTTCCGGTATAAAAACAACTGCGTCGCCCGGAATGTTTTTATACTTCGTTTCTACATCAATAAAATATTTTGTGGGATTAATTGTAAATATTCTTTCGATTTCAAAATCGCCTTTTTTAAAAACTCCGGCTATTACATTATTTTCACGTTTTTCAAGATTAAAATTGAGCCTGGCCCCGGCGACTTGCGTTTCAAACAAATAACTTTCTGTGTTCTGATTTCCTATGGATACCCTGTCGCCCTTTCTGTCTTTATATTGATTCAGATCTGCGCGTTTGATTCCCATGCCTTTCGAGGAAATCTCTAAATTCAGAGGACCACTTTCGTAAGTGATGATTTTTTCTTCTGCATTCTCTACAAAAACCTTGCTGTCTTGCTTGTCTTTGGCTTCGGGAGCCGTTTGCGCCGTTGTGGAGCCTGTTCCTGTCTCTGAAAGCTTATTGGGTTGCGGGTATTTTTTTGACAGGTACGCTTGCCACCCAAAAATAATTGCAATGACAAGCCCAATTGCCATCATTGTTTTGCTATCAAAAAAACTGGGTTCTTGTTTATTCATGGATGCATCCCTTATCTGGAACAGGGTCAAATCCGAAGCGACCGCCGGGCCGACATGACAAAACCCTTTTCGTAATTAATTTAATAGACGTCAAAAATCCGTGTTGTTTTAAACATACCATTGCATAATCCGAGCACGTGGGATGAAAGCGACATGTTCCGCCCATAAAAACGGACCCAATAGTTTTGTATGATAAAACAAAAAAAATAAGGAGGGCCTGCCCACAATTATTAAATGCGGTCCCAGGATTTTTGCAAATATCCTTTAAATTCTTTGTAAGTTCGTTTTTTGTAAAAAGTCTCATCTTTTTCTTTTAAGACGACATTTATATCGACCGACTTTATGTCATCCCCTTTTGCCACTTCCCTAAAAAATTCTCGACACCATCGCTTTATTTTGTTCCTAACCGTAGCCTTTCCTATTTTTTTTGAGACGACCCACCCACAACGCATTTGATCTAACGGGTTAGGCAGATAATTAACGATCATCCAGTCGCAAGGGTATAGTCGCTTCCCCCTTTTTTTTAGATGTTCGAAGTCAGATTTACGGGTCAAAACAATTAAATTACTTGCCACCGGAAGCAATCGTGAGCCTTTTTCGCCCCTTGCGCCTGCGAGCGGAGAGTACCTTTTGTCCTCCACGAGTAGCCATTCTTGATCTAAATCCGTGTGTCGATTTACGACTTTTACGACTTGGTTGATACGTCCTTTTCATACGTTGAAGCTCCTTAGGTTAAATAGAGTTTTTATTCAACAATCCGGCTAAAAAAGCGGCTTGCCATAATAAGCATGACGCAGCAATACCTGTCAAGTCGTTGAAGCTTTATGCATTTTTTGTTACTTATCCACAATCGTTTTTCGCTTGTGGGTGCGGGACATACATCATCATAGTTGGTGTCAATCTTGAGGGGGCCAATGGAATCTCAAATCTGGGACGTTATTAAAGAAAACCTAAAGTCAAAGAATCCTGGAAATAAGTACCTTGAAACATGGTTTGACCCTATTATTTTAATTGAAACAGAGCTTGCCCCAAGCGGTACCATCTTCAAACTTGGGGTCCCTACAGATTTACATAAGTATTGGATTTCAGAAAATTTTTTAGACCGCATTTGTGCTGAAATTTCAGCCGTTCATCGAGAGCCATTTCAAATTCAATTGATAGTCAATCCCGATCTTGACCCACCCCAAAAGGAATTTAAAGTTCAGTCATTAAATGAGGCCGTGGTCCCTGTGCAAAATACACAATTACCACACATCAATTTGAGTACTCAGCAAAAGGTTTTAAATCCGGAGTATACTTTTTCCACATTCGTGGTGGGGCGAAACAACGAATTTGCCCATGCAGCTTCGTTTAACGTCGCTAAAAATCCAGGCGGGGGATACAACCCTTTATTTTTATGTGGTCCGACCGGTATGGGAAAAACTCATCTATTAAATGGGGTTGGCAATCATATTCAAGATAATTTTCCACAACTTCGAATTCGCTACGTATCTGCAGAACGATTTTTAAATGAATGCATTGCCGGAATCCGCACA
>CAUJEF010000066.1 GCA_963169515.1 Bdellovibrionota bacterium | reverse complement strand
CTGAAAACATAAAATGAAGAATATATTTATTTCGTCTTTAATTTTATTTTCATTTCACTTCGCACGTGCGGAGAGCTGTACTGTTCAGTTAAAAGTAGAGGGCGTTATTGGCCCTGGGGTTTCCGATTATATTGAGCGTGGTATTAAACGAGCCGACGAAGAAAAATGTTCATCAATTCTGTTATTGCTTAATACTCCGGGTGGGAATCTTCAAACGACGCGCCTGATTGTTGAAAAAATTCTTAATTCTAAAATTCCATTTTTATGTTTGGTGGCTCCTCCGGGTGGGCACGCGGGAAGCGCCGGGGCAATTATTCTGCAAGCCTGCCATATCGCAGGAGCGATGGAGGCCACAAATATTGGTGCTGCAACCCCGATTGCAGGAAATGGACAAGAGCTTGGAAAAGATCTACGGCAAAAGCTTTTAAATGATACGATCAGCTGGCTCGAAGGGATCACTAAACTTCGCGGAAGAAACCTCGAATTCAGCAAAAAGATTGTGACTGAAGCCAAGGCAGTTGATGCGAAAGAGGCGCTGAAGCAAGGCGCCATTGATGTCGTTGTTACAAAAGTAGAAGAATTTTTAAATTTTGCAAAAGACCGCAAAGTAACAATGCCGGAAGGAAGATCTGCAAAAGTAACTGTTGGGGATATCGAATATTATAATCCTGACTCGCGATTTAAAATTCTGCAGGTGTTTGCAGATCCCCAAATTGCTTACCTTTTGTTTATGGGGAGCCTGGCGCTTTTGTATTTCGAGCTTACACATCCTGGTGTGATTTTGCCTGGGGTGGTTGGTGTTATTGGTTTGATTATTTCACTTATTAGTTTTCATACACTAGATGTGCAGTGGGGTGGATTGGCTCTGATGATTTTAGGAATAGTTTTTTTGATAGCGGAAGCGTTTGTTCCTAGCTTTGGATCTCTCGGTGTCGGAGGAATTGTGTCATTCATTTTAGGCGGCATTTTTCTTTTTGATGAAAGTTCGACGGGGCTAACGCTCCCCTTGGTAACAATCTTGGTTACGGCATCCGGCCTGAGCTTGATTGTTCTAGGCTTGGGCTATCTGGCAATGAAAGCGCAACGCGTTCGCATTCAAACGGGGAAAGAAGAACTTTTAGGCCGATTGGGCCGCGTTGCAAGTGTCGCCGGCGATAAGCGTTCTGGGAAACTGCATGTGATGGGTGAATTGTGGAGATTTGAATCGAACACCGAAGTTTCACTAAATGATAAAGTAAAAATTCTTGATGTCAAAGGTCTGAAATTATTTGTGACCAAAGGAGATTAGTTATGACCGCTGGATTTATAGTATTAGTTGTGGTTCTGCTCAGTATGATCATGTCTGCCGTTCGTGTTTTGGCAGAATATGAACGGGGAGTTGTGTTTCGACTCGGCCGTTCCATCGGCACCAAGGGGCCGGGACTTATTTTACTTATTCCTTATATTGATCGAATGATAAAAGTTGAAATGCGAACAGTGACAATGGACGTCCAACCTCAGGACGTAATTACTCGGGACAACGTAAGCATCAAGGTGAACGCTGTCGTTTATTTCCGAGTTGTGGATGCAGAAAAAGCAATTATCCAAATAGCTGATTTTTATTTTGCAACAAGCCAGCTTGCCCAAACTACTTTACGTTCGGTTTTGGGACAGTTCCCGTTGGACGAAATATTATCCACTCGAGATACTATCAACGACAAGCTCCAAGACATTCTTGACCATCAAACTGAGGACTGGGGTATTAAAGTTTCAGCCGTTGAAGTAAAACACATCGATTTGCCAAAAGAAATGCAGCGAGCGATGGCTCAGGAAGCGGAAGCTGAGCGTGAACGCCGAGCAAAAGTCATCAGTGCAGAGGGTGAGGTTCAACGGTCATCTCGACTGGCAGAGGCATCAAAAATGCTCGCATCTTCACCGTCTGCGTTGCAATTGGCATATTTGCAATCCTTGGGCGAAATTACCCATGAGAAGTCAACCGTCATTGTGTTTCCAATGCCAATTGACCTTATTGAAAGCATGAAAAAACATTGATGGTTCATATCCTTTTATCTGTATTCTTTTGGTTTTCTGTAACACACGCGATGGATGTGCGTGTTCGAATTTTTTCTGTTCCAACAACAGGGATTGAGATCATGGGTGATACTGTACAGGTGACGGATGGTGGGGCGGTTCCGGTATCAGGTGCTCCATTAATACAGACAGTGAAAATTTCATTTGCAGATATTTTTGGGGCTCAATGGAAAATCGAGCGTAATGAAAATTTACGCGTTATCACGGATTCCTACTTGAAAGTTGTGGGAAAAAACATGCGAGTAAATTTGAACCGCACCCCTAGGAAAATTTTATTGCGACCAAACGAGAGCGGCGCAATCGACGTGATTGCAGTTATGAATTTAGAAGAATATTTAAAAGGCGTCCTTCCACACGAAATGCCAGCATCTTGGCCAGAAGAGGCCCTAAAAGCCCAGGTCATTGCGGCACGGTCGTATGCTGTAAGTCAGATACATTCGCGCTTTTCGCGTCCCTATCAGCTAGATTCGACAATCGAAGATCAAGTGTTTAGATTTCAAGACGCGCGTGTTGAACATTATGAAAGGCGCATTTCAAAGATTGTAGGCGAAACCACAGGCGAGGTTCTAAAAAATGGCGACGGTTCAGTAATGCGGGCCTATTACCATGCTGACTGTGGCGGACGGACAGAGCAAGCCCACGCGGTTTGGGATAATGGTGACAAAAATCCAATTGTAAAAGATGACCACTGTTTACTGAATGGAAGTGATCAATGGACGCTTAACATATCGGTAAGAGATATTGAAAAAAAACTTAGAATGAAAAATGTGACCGAAGTGAAAACCTACGTACGCAGTGGATCGGGGCGTGTGCAGTCGATCATTGTGAAAGACAAACAAAACGAAAGCATAATTCTCACAGGGCAAGAGCTTCGGTCCAAACTGGGCTTTAAAAAACTTAAGAGTACGTTGTTCGATATTCAGATCAAAGACAAAATGGTTCAATTCATTGGCCGGGGTTTCGGCCACGGAGTGGGTTTATGCCAGGTGGGAAGCCGTGCGCTTGCGAGCAAAGGGATGGATCATGTTGCAATTTTAAAACACTATTTCCCTGAGGCACAGCTAGGGAAACTATGAAGCTTTCCGATCTTGATTTCAATTATCCGGAAAATTTAGTCGCGCAAAGACCAGAAGAAGAATCACGGGTGATGTGGGTCGAAAATAAAAACATCCGAGAAATTACAAAAATGAATTTTTTGAGAAAAATTCCGCCAAGTGATGTACTTGTTATTAACGACACAAAAGTAATCAAAAGAAGAGTTTTTGGAAAAACATGGGACGGAAAGGATTTTGAGTTTTTATTTGTGAATCAACTGGAACCATTGAGATGGCAGGTTCTTTGTCGGTCAGGCGGAAAAGACACTTCAAAACCATTCCATCTTCCGGGCAAGATTGACGTTCGAATTATTGAAAACGGTATTCCACAGGTTGTGACCGTGTCTGAGGAATTGCCATTAGAGTATTTTGACGTCCATGGTGAGCTTCCGATTCCGCCCTATATTCAAAAGGCACGCAGCAAAATTCATAATCTGGATAATGACGAACAATGGTATCAAACCGGCTGGGCCGAAGTCCCAGGGAGCCAAGCTGCACCCACAGCAAGTTTTCATTTTTCCATTCAAGATTTAAAAGAGCTTGAAAGCCGCGGAGTTATTGTGAAGAAGCTAACGCTTCACGTGGGACTGGGAACCTTTCTTCCAGTTCGTGTGGACGATTTGGACGATCATAAAATGCACAGTGAATATGTTCATATTCCAGCAGAAACATGGACAGCAGTTAAGGACGCAATTGGGAAAGGTCGAAAAATTTGGGCCTTGGGAACCACGGTATGTCGTGCGCTTGAAGCCTGCGCACAGGGAGGACTGCCAAAATGTTCTAATGGTTTTCAGGGTTCGACAGATATTTTGATTCAAGAAGGGCATCAGTTTCAAATTGTAGATCGGCTTCTGACAAATTTTCATCAGCCAAGATCGACCCTGCTGGCACTTGTCTGCGGATTTTGTGACAAGAAGAGCGTTTTAGAGGCTTATAAATGGGCGATTGGAAAAAAATTTAGATTGTTCAGTTACGGAGACTTATCAGTATGGCTGCGCTGAGCCCTGGCACATTCAAGGTTTCAAAAAAAGATGGGCATGCCCGCGCAGCGACGCTTTACACAGGGCACGGTCAGATCGACACCCCTATTTTTATGCCTGTTGGGACAAAGGCAACTGTAAAGGGAATGACGCCAGACGATCTTAAAAGTTTGAAGGCGCAAGTCATTCTGAGCAACACCTACCATTTGCATCTTCGTCCGGGTGAAAAATTGATCAAGGAATTGGGCGGGCTGCACAAATTTATGAATTGGAATTTGCCTATTCTTACGGACAGTGGGGGATTCCAGGTTTTTTCCCTTGCATCACTTCGAAAAATTACAGAAGAGGGCGTTACATTCAGAAATCATATTGACGGACAAGAATGTTTTTTGACCCCAGAAAAAAGTATGGAAATTCAAATGGATCTTGGGGCTGACATTATTATGGCTTTTGATGAATGTCCTGCGTATCCGACGGAAGAAAAACAAATCATTGAGTCCATGGAGCTGACTCACCGTTGGCTAAAACGCTGCAAAAACACGATGACTCGCGAAGGGAGCCTGTTGTTTGGCATTGCTCAAGGTGGTTTAAGTTACGACACACGCATGAAAAGTTTAGAGGCTGTCGCAGCACTGGATTTGCCTGGTTATGCTTTAGGCGGGCTTAGCGTGGGGGAGCCAATACCGTTAATGCACAAAATGTTGGAAAAAGTGGCCCATCAAATGCCTTCAGAAAAGCCACGTTACGTTATGGGAATTGGAACACCGTTGGATATTTTAAAGGCAATCGATTCAGGTGTGGATATGTTTGATTGTGTTCTACCGACGCGTGTCGCGCGCAATGGGACATTGTACACGTGGCAGGGCAAAATCAATATCAAGAAAGAAGAGTTCAAAAACGACTCAAGCCCACTGGATCCAGAGTGTGGCTGCTATACGTGTTCTCATTTTTCAAAAGCTTACTTGCGCCATTTGTATATGAGTGGCGAAATTTTGTCCTCGCGCCTTAATTCGCTCCACAATCTCACTTTTTATTTGGACCTTACGGCGCGTGCGCGGAATGCGATTCTCGAGGGGAAATGGACAGAATTTCAAACAATGTGCATAAAAAAATGGCATTTATCTAAAGACATACGCTAAGTGTTAAATAACCAGTTAAATACTCGCCATTATTGCAAAAACCTACCTGTCGCGGCTAGATTGAATATCTAGTCTAATCGCAACTACAGGAGTGTTTTTATGTTGTGGAATGAAGCATTTGCGCAAACTGCCCAGGGCGTTGCTGCAAAACCGTCGTTGTTGGAGTCTCTTTTTCCATTCGTTCTTATCTTTTTAGTATTTTATTTTCTTATCATTCGACCTCAAGGCAAACAAAAGCAAGCCCATTTGAAACTTCTGACTGAGCTTAAAAGGGGAGATCAAGTTTTAACCTCATCAGGAATTTTGGGCACGATTGAGGGCTTGACAGAAAAATTTGTGACACTTGAAGTAGACAAAAATGTTCGAATTAAAATTTTAAAAAGCCAGGTGTCCGGTCTAGCCAAGGAGAAGGGGAATGAATAAAAATTTGCGCTGGAAAATCTTTGCTGTAGCGGTGGTATTCATTTGGGCGGTTTATTACTTGCTTCCAATTGTAGTGGACACATCAAAATCCAAATACCTTCCAAGTACAAAGCTTATATATGGGTTAGATATACAGGGCGGATTGCACCTGGTCATGGGTGTAGATGTTGCTGAGGTTCTGACAGAAAATTTGCGACGTACAGGGACGTCTATTCAAGATAAGCTAAAAGAAAAAGGGGTCGATACGACAGAATCAGAAGTTGTAAAAGATGCTGCTGGAAATACCCTTATTGTGACCTTAAAAAATGAAGCTGATGGAGAGAACGCCGTAAAGATTACAAAAGAATTTTTTCCAAACGTCCAAG
>CAUJEF010000065.1 GCA_963169515.1 Bdellovibrionota bacterium | reverse complement strand
AGACGGATCATATTTTTCTTTAAAGCAAGCACTGGCATCTCATTTTAAGGTTCCGCTTAATAAAATGGTCTGTGGCAATGGGTCAAATGAATTGATCGATTTAATAATTCGAATTTTTTGCGAGCCAGGGGATTCAATTCTAATTTCACAAGCGTCTTTTGTTGCGTACAAGGTGTGTGCCCACGCTTCCCGAATAAATGTGACTGAAGTGCCAATGGGAAAGGATTTTTCTGTCGACGTCGACAATTTATTGGAAGCGTGGACCCAGCAACACAAAGTGATTTTTCTTCCGAACCCCAGTAATCCAACAGGCCTTTATGTCAATTCAGACGGGGTAGAAAAGATATTAGAGTTTTCAAAAGCGCACGATGTTCTCATTGTGATTGACGAAGCCTATGTCGAATTTATTCGTGCAAAGGATTATACAGACACGTTAGCGCTTCAAAAGAACTATCCAAACTTAATTGTTTTAAGAACCATGGCAAAAGCTTATGGATTAGCGGGCTTGCGTTTGGGTGTGATGTTTGCTGAGCCAGAAATCATTGGTGTTGTTGAGCGCGTAAGGAATCCGTTCAACGTAAATTTAATTGTCGCAGAGGCTGCCAAGGCTGCGATTCAAGACAAGGATTATATTGCAAAATCGCAGAAAGTGGTTTGGGAAGGGCTCGATTATTTTTACAGCTCTTTAAGTCAAATGGGTCTTTTTTATTGCCCGAGCCAAGCGAACTTTGTATTTTTTGATACGGGTAGGGATTCCGCGGAAGTTTTTGAACAGGCATTGAAACAAGGCGTGATTTTGAGGCCGTTAAAAAACTACGGATTTCCAACACAAATTCGGATGAGCGTGGGGCTGCCGAAAGAAAACGAAAAAGCAATAAAATGTTTGAAAGCAATTTTATGAGTTTTGTGGTGACGATTGATGGACCAGCAGCGTCTGGAAAGACCTCAGTCAGCCGTGAGTTATCTAAACGCTTAGGCTGTCGTTGGGTCTCAACAGGGGTATTTTATCGCGGTATTGCGTACGTTGTTCACAAAAGAAATATTGATCCGACAGACGAAAAAAAAATCACCGATCTTATCAGGGCCGCAGATTGGGACGTCCAAATGGATGTTGATACAACTCGGTTTTTCTATGATGGACAAGATGTGACAGTTGAAGTTCACAAAGAGGAAATTGGCAATGTTGCGAGTAAAATTAGTAGCCTGAAGCTTGTACGAAAAGAGCTTTTAGAAGCCCAGCGAGAGTGTGAAAACTCGCGGGGCCTTGTTGCAGAGGGTCGAGATTGCGGTACCGTCGTTTTCCCTCAGGCAGAAGTGAAAGTATACCTCACCGCTAGGAGCGAAGACCGAGCTCAAAGGAGAGCGCAAGAGCAGGGTGTGAAAGCCGAAGAGATTCTGGAGCACCAAAAAAAACGCGATGCTCAAGACAGCGATCGCAAGGTGGCCCCACTGCAAATACCAACAGGGGCCCATGTCATTGATACCAGTGCACTTTCCCTAGATGAAGTCGTGGATAGACTCCACAAGATCTGCCAGGACATTCTTTAGACTATTTTCGGCCTTGTCGACCCTTTAAAAAATTTGACTCTATAGAGAAAGTCTCTATAAATAGTTGATCACCAAAAAACGTAAGTTATTAACTTTAGGGTGAAATTTTGAGCGCTCATAGGGCGCTCACCAAAGGAGGACATGTGAGTGTCAAATAAACAAAAAGTAGAGGAAAAGCACAAGCTTTCAAAGGCGGAAAGTGCACGTAAGAAGGTTCTTGAGGCGTTGGATGCCATGGACGCCGAAGTAGAAGGAACAAAAAAACTAAATGGCAATGGCGACTTTACAAAACTTTTTGAAGAGTCTGTAGTTGGTTCTACAATACAACCTGGGGAAGTGGTTAAGGCCCGAGTGGTTGAAGTTCAGCAAGATTTCGTTGTTGTTGATTTCAATTATAAATCCGAAGGTCTGATTCGTATTCACGAATTCAAAAATGCCGAAGGAAAGGTCAGCGTAAAAGCTGACGATGAAATCGAAGTTTACATAGATAAAATTGAAAATGAAAATGGAATGGCTGAGTTGTCAAAAGACAAAGCCGACATGATCAAAGCATGGACTGATATTTCGCGTGCAGCGGAGAATGAAGAGCACGTGGAAGGTGTTGTGCTTGCAAAGGTCAAGGGAGGATTGTCTGTGGATATTGGCGTGAAAGCCTTCTTGCCAGGCAGCCAAATTGACATCCGACCGGTTCGCAATCTGGATATGTATGTAGGTAAGAAATTTAAATTCAAAGTTATTAAATTTAATAAAAAACGTGGAAATATCGTGTTGTCTCGTCGTGCGATCCTTGAGGAAGAGCGTTCATCGCTGAAAACTCAAACGATTGATGCAATGAGAGAGGGAGCAACAGTCGTCGGTATCGTAAAAAATATCACTGACTACGGTGCGTTTATCGACCTTGGCGGAATCGATGGTCTATTACACATTACGGATATGAGCTGGGGCCGCGTAAAACATCCATCAGAAATTTTGAATGTTGGGGACGAAATTCAAGTTCAAGTTTTGAAATATGATCAAGAAAAAGAGCGTGTATCGCTAGGCTTGAAACAATTGCAACAAGATCCGTGGCAAGCTGTTCGTGAAAAATACAGCCCAGGCTCTAGAGCAAAAGGAAAAGTGGTAAGCCTTGCAGATTATGGAGCGTTCGTGGAATTGAATGACGGTATCGAGGGTCTGATCCACGTTTCTGAGATGAGCTGGACTAAAAAAGTAAAGCATCCTTCTCAACGACTAAAAGTGGGCGAAGAAGTCGAAGTTGTTGTTCTTGAGGTCGATTCTGAAAGTCGGCGCATCAGCTTGGGTCTAAAACAGCTAGAAGAAAATCCATGGATCCAGCTGAAGGAAACATATCCTCCAGGCACCATCATCGAAGGTGAGGTCACATCTGTAACCGACTTCGGCGTGTTTTTGGCGATTGAAGAGGGCATTGACGGTCTTGTTCATATTTCTGATTTTTCTTGGACAAAACGCGTGAATCATCCTTCAGAAATTTATAAAAAGGGCGATAAGGTTCGCGCTGTTGTTTTGGGTGTTGATATCGAAAATGAACGCTTCAGCTTGGGTATTAAGCAATTGGATGCAGATCCATGGGCAAATATCGACCGTCAATTTGCGGTTGGAACACAACATGATGTGCGCGTAACAAAAATTGCAGATTTCGGTGTGTTTGTCGAACTTGCTCCTGAAATTGAGGGGCTTATCCACATCAGTGAATTATCACGCCAACGTGTTGAAAAGGTAGAAGACGTTGTAAAAGTTGGTGATACATTGAAGGCCGAAGTAGTGACTGTGGATAAAGACGCACGCCGTATTGGATTGTCTTCAAAACTTGTGCAATTACGTGCTGAAAAGCAAAACGTGGACGAATATGTTCAAAAAGCAAAATCGACATCAAAAACTACAATGGGCGATTTGTTTGGGGATGCTTTAGCCGGTGCTTCTAAAAAGACTGAGTAATCATAAAAAAGAAGAATCAGTCTTTCCCATGCTGATTCTTCTTTCTTCCAAAGTCTTGGAGATGCAATGAAAAAATTTTTTCAATTTATTGGTTTTTTGGTTTGTCTTGGCGTTATTCTTAGCCTTTTCTTTGCTTGGGGACCCTTTTCGGGCTTCTTTAATGGGAAAGATCGTATTGAAAAAAACGCGATTCTTCTCGTTAACCTGGATGGAATTATCTTAGACGGCAAAAAGTTTCTCGAGGACCTTAAGAAGTACGGTGACCGTGAAGAGATCAAAGGAATTCTTGTCAGTATAGATTCACCAGGCGGAGTTGTCGGTCCAAGCCAAGAAATGTATTCTGAACTAAGGAAAATTCGTGAGGAATTAAAAAAACCGGTCGTAGTCCATTCTTCTGGTGTACTGGCGTCCGGTGCATATTACACTGCCGTCGGTGCGGATAAAATTATTGTAAACCCTGGAACGCTTATGGGTTCGATAGGCGTAATTATGGAGTTTGTAAATTTGGAAGGTTTGTACAACTGGGCAAAAATCAATCGATACGTTTTAAAGACAGGAAAATACAAAGATACTGGAGCAGATTATCGATCGATGACGGAAGATGAAAAGAAATATATGCAAGGTGTGATGGATGAGGTATGGGGCCAATTTAAGACGGCTGTGGCTCAGGGGCGAAATCTTTCCCCGGAATTTGTGAATGAATACGCCGATGGCCGTATTTTTACGGGTGAATCCGGAGTGAAGTTGGGATTTGCCGATCAGGTTGGAACATTAAGCGATGCTGTTAAGACAATAGGTCAAATGACGGGTTTGGGCGATAAACCGGAGCTTTTTGAAGTACCCAAGCGTCGACCTAATATCTTACAATACCTTGTCAGTGGCGATCTTTATGAAGAAGGAATTTTCAAGAAAGCTTTCGGAAGCGAAATGCTTCGAATGAAGCTTGCGGGGAAGTTATTGTTTATTATGCCTGGATCTTGGATTAACTGAATGGATTTAAGAGTTTTATTTCGCCCTCATCGCTGGAAGTATGTGCGAAAGATGGACCACCCGTTTGGTTGCGTATTTTGTGCAGCAGCCGAAAATGAATTGAGTATTGATACGCTTGCCATTTATAAATCGAAACACACAGTAATTTTATTGAATAAATATCCGTACAACAGTGGCCATTTGCTGGTTGTTCCCAAGCGGCATACAGGAGACTATCTTGGTTTGTCCAACGAAGAGCTTTTAGATTTGCATGGGAATGTTCAGAGGGGCATTAAGGCATTGAAGGATGTATATCAACCACATGGATTTAACTTGGGTGCGAATTTAGAAAAGGCCGCTGGTGCAGGGTTGCCGGACCACTTACATTTTCACATTGTGCCTCGCTATAAGGGTGATTTAAATTTCTTTCCATTAATTGCGGAGACAAAGGTAATCCCAGAGGCTATGGATCAGTGTTACGCGAAATTAGCGGATTATTTTAGGAAATTAACATGATATCCGGCTTTGAAATCGACCATATCGGCATTGCGGTTGCAAATTTGGAACAAGCATTCCAAATTTATAAAGTTCTGGGCTGGTCTGAAATGGACATCGAAAATGTGCCTAGCGAAAGAGTAAAGGTTGGATTTATTAAATTTGATAATAGAGTAAACGTCGAACTGCTTGAACCGACGTCTGACGACAGTACAGTAAAAAAATTTTTAGATAAGCGGGGCCCCGGAATTCACCACGTTTGCTATCGCGTAAAGGATATCGAAGCCATATTGGCAAAACTAAAATCTGAAGGTGTTCGCTTAATCCACGAAAAACCACTCAAAGGTGCACACAATTGCAAGGTTGCTTTTATTCACCCATCATCAGCAAATGGTGTCTTGATTGAACTTTCTGAGCCGCCCAAAGCATTGAGGTAACCAAATGGCATATAACCCACAAAACTTTGTTTTGCCTTTCACGAAGGTCGTGAAACGTCTTGTGATCGCAAATGTGGTTATTTGGATTGTTTTTCAGGTCATCGTAGAAAAATTCATCTTCCCAGATTTAAATTTGGAGCAAACCTTTGGTTTTGTTCCTGTGCTATTTTTCAAAAGTTATTTTATTTGGCAACCGGTTACTTACCTGTTTTTACATGATTCGAGCAATGTGCTTCATGTAGTTTTGAATCAAATGATGCTGTGGTGGTTAGGCAGCGAGCTTGAGCAAAAGTGGGGATCGAAACTGTTTCTCATGTATTATCTGGTAACGGGAGCTGGGGCCGCCCTGATTTATTTTATTGTTACCATGATCTATGTTCTGATCACAGGTACCGTGCAACCACTCGTTATCCCTGTTATTGGCGCTTCTGGTGCGATATTTGGACTTATGGTGGCCTACGGAATTTTATTTGGCGAACGAATTGTTTATTTCATGTTTATCTTTCCAATGAAGGCCAAGTACTTTGTGCTAATTTTGGGTGGCATGGAGTTTATGATGTTGCTAAGTAATGGTATTGGTGGCGGTCAGGTGGCTAATCTTGCCCATATTGGCGGAGTTATCTCGGGGTTTTTATTTCTGTGGATATACTCCATTTGGAGTAAGGCCAGACGCAATGGGTCAGGCTGGCGTAGACGTAAATTGAAATTGGTGGTAAACAACGACGAGAAAGAACCCAAGTACTGGAACTAACTAAGAGAACATTAAGAGGGCGACCATGTTTGAAGACGACATTCAGAGGATGAAATTTGACAATCGGCTTTTTGAATTTCAATTACGCCACGGGCTCATCACCAAAGAAGAAATTCAAAAACATTTAAATTCTTTAAAAGATGAGGCTTCGAACGCGTCTAAAATTAAGCTTTTTGATGAAAACGAAGTTAACGGTCACGCTCCAGACAATCTCAATTAAATTTTAATTTGTAGACCCGAGGGAATCCCCGCAGCAGCTCAAATGCGAACTTGTGAATTCTGTTGTGGCCTGCATATTGTTTGCGACTGCAAAATCTTCTGCGATGATTTTGAGATTCTCTGGTGGGCCTTTTAAAAATAATGTTTTTTCACCGAAGTCCTCGTAGCTTGTCGAAGAATATTTTTGTAAAAATGAAATCTGCCATTCTTGATTGTGGCGGACAATGTATGGCTCGGAAATAAAAATTTTAATGTTTTCGTATGAGACATTCAGGCCGTTTTTATAATCTTTCCACTGAGCTTTATTCATTTTACGGGAATAAAATGAGTCATCGTAAAAAGTCATATACTCATCAATACCTTCAGTTTGCCAAGCTCTTAGCCAAGTTTTGAGCCAAGCCGTGACAGCTTCTTTTTGCTGATCGAGTTCTTTTTGTGTTACCCAGTTAAGTTCACGATCTACGACAATTGGCGTTCGGTTCAGAACAATGTACGGGCTTACGTCCATGATAGATTCATTGTTTACAACGACACAACCACGTGAGCCACGTTGTAGACCCTTTTTATCTGGAACCGCATGAAGCCAAATGCCATCCCCTGTTTTATGCTCGCGACGATCAAAAAGGTTTGGGTAGTTCATAGTAAACGCACGGATACCATATTCTTGAAAGTTTAAATTTGCACCTTCAAGCATTTTTTCAAAATAATAAATTCCTTCAGGAGTTTTGTGGTCATTACGAGCGATTTTATCGCCTTCGTTTTTTCCAAGATCAATAGAGTAGCTTTGGATGCTGATGAGCTTGCCCTCTTTTTTTTGCCAAACTTGAAGTTGTCGATGAACCTTATCAGCAACGAGAGCAACATTAGAAAAGTATTCGCCCGAGCCCAGCTGGACCAAGTTGTCAGGAACCTTGCCTGGAAAATTATCTTCTGCCGGAGCGAACGTCAGAAAAAATGATACCAATGTAACCCAAACACTCATTAATTGTCCCACTTTTCAACTGTTACTAATATCAACTGTTAATCGGGAAATTCCGTGTGTCAACAAAGTCCCAAAATGGGATTTCCTCTTGCATGATGCAAAAAATGTTTAAAAGTTAGCCATAAATGAAAAAAGGATGGAGCGGCTTCAAGACCTTCCGCCAGCTGGCCGATATCTAAGGTAAGATGTTAATTAAAATAAAAAGACACCTGTTCACGATTATTTACCTTACGGTCAATCTCTCTTGTATGATTACAGGACTCTATTTTGTCTATACTGCGACCGTGGGCTATAAAGACTCAAAAATAAGAGAAGAACTGGAAATCCCCAAGTTTGCGATTGAGCGCCAGAATCGTGAAAGTAATCCAATCGTTTACACGATGGACAAGATAACAGTGAATTTGGACGGATATCCCCGCCGAATTATTCAAACCGAAATATCCTTAGAAATGTTGGACGAAAAGGGCTTTGAAGAGGTAGTGGATCTTGGTCCAGAAGCACGCGATGCAATAGTGCGTATTTTACACTCAAAGAAGTTTGATGATGTTGAGACTTTACAAGGGAAACTTTTCCTAAAGGATCAAATTGCTTCGACTTTAAATTCGCGCATGAATGAGGGCGTCATCAAAGAAGTCTATTTTAATGAATTTATCGTTCAGTAATTCCATAAAATTATATAAAATCAATCAATGTCTAATCCAATTCTTGATTCTAGATTTTTAGAAGGTGAATTTCCGCCGTTTAACTTAATTGAGACAAAGCATTTTTTGCCTGCCGTAAAGGAGCTGATTTCTCGAACCAGAAGTGCCGCAGTCGAGCTTAAGAAAATCCCAAAGCCTACTTTTGAAAACTTTATTTTGCCATTTGAAGATTCGCTTCGGAAAAACAGCCAAGTTCAAGAGATCTATGGTATGTTTGGCCTGTCGAAATCTTCTGACGAATTTAAGAAAATTGAACCTGAAATCGCAGCCATGATTTCCGATTTTAATACAGAGTTATTTTCTGATGTGGATTTGTTCCGCAAGGTAAACGAGGTGTATCAAGTTCGGTCGAGACTGGAACAGGATCAGCAGCGGTTGGTCGAAAACTATTACAAGTGGTTTATTAGAACGGGATGCAACTTAGATCCAGCGAAGAAAAAAAGATTTAAAGAGATAAGCCAGGAACTTGCAAAGCTAACAGTTGAATTCGGTCAGAATATCCAAAGATCTACGATGGAGTTTAAGCTCGATGTAAAAGAATCGCAATTGAAGGGCCTGTCGAGCGAAGTAATTTCAAAACTCGAATCCAACGCCAGGGCTGAAAAACGAGATGGTTATTTGGCCACTCTTGAGCCCGCGCTTTATATAGAAGTCATGGAAAAGTCCGAAGATAGTGAGCTACGAAAGAAATTTTATTTCGGCTGGAATCGCCGAGCCTATAAAGACAAGTACGACAATTCGAATAATGTTTTTAAAATTGCGCAGTTACGAAACGAACTGGCGCAAATTTTGGGCTACACCACCTATGCGGCCTATGTTTTGGAAGAGCGTATGGCCAAAACGGTGGAAACAGTTGACGATTTTGTAGATCGGTTGACCAAGGCGTATAGACCCTTTGCAGAAAAGGAAGAAAAAGAGCTTCGAGATTTTATCAAAGCAAAAACTGGCAGTGAGAAGCATGATATCTGGGACAGATCATATTGGTCGCGCAAACTGCTCGAAGAAAAATATGCCTTCGACGAAGAGGTCTTTAAGGAATACCTCGTTTATGGCAAAGTTCTGAATGCCCTTTTCCAGATGGCGGAAAAGCTTTATGGAATTCGATTTGTAAAAAGCACAAGATTGCCATTGTATGAAGCCGATACCGAAGCCTTCGAGGTTTTCGATCAAAAAAATAATTTATTGGCTTATCTTTTAGTTGATCCCTTTACTCGCCTAGAAACAAAAAAACATGGCGCGTGGATGATGCAAATCACCCCTTCGTACCACAAGAAAGGCGAACGAGTTCCCCCCGCGATCAGTGTCAACACGAACTTTACAAAACCTGAAGATGGGAGACCGCTGTTGCTTACGATTGATGAAGCGGTTACCCTGTTCCACGAATTTGGGCATGCGCTTCATGGTATGTTAACAAAAGCAAGATATGCGTCGATTGGTGGAACAAATGTGCTCTGGGACTTTGTTGAACTTCCATCGCAATTTATGGAAAACTTTTTTTACGAAAAAGAGATTTTAAATTTATTTGCATTTCATCATAAGACCGGAAAACCGATCCCGCAAAACTATGTCGAGGGGCTTGTCCGTTTTCGACGATTTCGTACTGCAAGCCAAGCCATGAGACAAATTGCCTTTATATTACTGGATATGGGCTGGCATTCGGGAAAACTTTTAAGTGAAGCGGGAAGTCTGAATGCGATTGAAAAGAAACTCCTAGATCCTGTTTTGGTTTTTAAAGAGGTTGGGGATGTTTCAAACTCGGCGTCATTTTCCCATATTTTTAGTGGTGGGTATAGTTCTGGATATTATTCCTACAAATGGGCAGAGGTCTTGGATGCTGATGCTTTCATCATTTTTAAATCCGAAGGTTTGTTAAATCCAAAAACAGCAACTCGATTTTTGCATAGTGTTTTGGAGGTTGGGGACTCAGTCGAACCAATGAAAGCATATGTTAATTTTGCAGGTCGTCCCCCAAGGGTAGAGGCAATGCTAGAACGAGACGGATTTCCACAGCCTTGATAAAGTTAATGGTACCACTTTGATGGCCGGTTCAACATTGGGACTTTTATTCATAAACTATTGTAATATAATGGAAAAATGAATTAGAAGATTAAATATAAAGCAGCACATAACCCATTTTGGAACTAGATCAATTATAAAAAATAATTTTGACGCGAATATTTAAGTATTTAATCTAAGATGGAAATTTACAAATGTTGCCAAAGTGCAATCTTTGGCACAGTGATTGCTATGTAATTAGTTAAATTTACCCCCTCTTTAAATCGCCCCACGATTTAAAATTTAAAAAGCAGTCTTAGATCCCCTCCAAGACTGCTTTTTTTTTACCTTAAACTCCGTTGTGACCACTGGCGCGTGCGGATATACTAAACAAATGTCTTCAATGATTTCGTTCATCTTGGTGTGTTTTAGCTTGTTTAATGTCGCAAACGCCACCGATGTTTTGTCGCAAATTCAATTCCCAATAGAGAAGGTCACTCTTAACAATGGGCTTACGGTTATTCTGCAAAAGGATAATTCGGTTCCCCTGATCAGCTATAATACATGGTTTCGCGTTGGCTCGAAGGATGAAGAGAAGGGATTTACTGGGATGGCCCATCTTTTTGAACATATGATGTTTAAGGGTGCCAAGCGATATTCCGGTGATGAGTTTTCAAATGTGTTGCGCGCGAATGGGGGGAACTTCAATGCATTTACGACCCGTGATTACACGGGCTATTATTTAAACCTTCCAAGTTCAAAATTAGATTTGGCAATGGATATCGAGTCTGATCGCATGGTGAATTTGAAGCTGTCAAAAGAGATGTTAGATAGTGAACGGGAAGTCGTGAAAGAAGAGCGCCGCTTTCGCTACGACAATAATGTCTTGGGCGGCCTATTTGAAGCCATCTTTGAATTCGGGCTTTTGAATCACCCGTATCGTTGGCCCGTAATCGGCTGGATGGAAGACCTTGATCGCATAACGGTAGATAAAGCCATGGATTTTTATAGGCGATTCTATGCCCCTAATAATGCCGTTGTGGTGATCGTTGGGGATATTCAGATTGGCAGTGTGAAATCGTTGCTCAAAAAATATTATGGCGCACTTGATGCACAAAAAATCGATCGGCTTCCGTATGTCCAAGAGCCTGATCATATAAAAGAAAAAATAGAGAATTTGTATAAGGACACGCAGAGCGACTATGTGAGCTATACCTATTTGATCCCGAGAATAGGTTCTCCGGAATCCTATGTATTCGAAGTACTTGTAAAAGTTCTAGGACAGGGGAATTCGAGTCGTCTGCATAGGCGTCTTGTGTACGAATCCCAGCTGGCGACAGGGGTTTCATCTTATACTTTTGGTTTGCAAGAATTGGATCTGTTTCAAATTATGTATTCGTTGAGACCAGAAAAGGATCCTGTGAAAAAAGCCGGAATGCTGACGTCTGCTAAGAAAATTGTAGATGGGGAGCTTTGGAGTTTAAGAAATAAACTTTGTTCGGAAAAGGAAATCCAAAAGGCAAAAAATAATATAGTTATGGAGCTGGTGGGGTCATTGAAGAGTTTCAGTGGTCGGGGGCGAGCGCTTGCGTCTAATGAAGTTTTGTTTGGATCTTATTCAAAACTTTTTTCGGATATTGAAAAATATATGAGCGTTACACCGGAAGAAGTTCGCGCCACAGCCGAAAAATTTTTAAACCCATCTCAAAGAACCATTATTCATCTGCAGCAGAAAAAGGAAAAATAAGTGTATAAATTGGGAGTGATTTTTTTAGTTACTTTGTTGCTTGGCTGTTCATCAGAGCAAAAGAAGGCCGCAGAGTTATCTAAGGCCCGTGAACAGAAGTTTCAACTGCGTGATTATAAGGAAACTAAGTTAACAAATGGTCTTCGTGTTTTGCTTGTTGAAGATAAACGGCTTCCGTATATTAATTTGTCTTTGCTCTTGAATGTGGGATTCGCCCACGATCCAGATGGGAAATCGGGTTTGACTGCGTTTACAGTACATATGTTGGAAAAGGGAACATTGACCCGATCGGCGTCAAGAATAGCAGAAGATCTTGAACAGTTGGGGATGAGTATATCGTCTGACACGTCTGCAGATTACTCGTATCTAACTCTCAACGCACTTTCTTGGAACCAAGACAAAGCGCTGGAAAATATGTCTGAAATTGTGATTGATCCAAGCTTTGCACGGGAAGAGGTGGTTCGAGAAAAAAAACAATTTCTTGCGGCAATTAAAAAGCGTGTAGATGATCCGAGCTCTTATTCAAATGAATTGTTCTATTCATATTTTTATGGGCGTCATCCGTATGGAAAGACGCAATTAGGTGAAACTGCTTCCGTAGGCTCAATCCGCAGGAAAGATATTATTTCCCATTACATTAAACATTTTAGTCCGCAAAATAGCTGGCTTGTCGTAACTGGAAAATTTTCAAATGATATTCAACCCCAGCTGGAGAAATATTTCGGCCGCTGGAAAGAGCGAGACGTAAGCAAACTTTCATTCCCAAAACTCGCTGCATTTAAAGGAACAAATATTCGTCTTGTTCACAAAGATAGTCTGGTTCAATCGCAGATTTTGTTGGGAGGCCAAGGAATATCGCGGCAAACCCCAGAGTATCTTGAAGTCAAGGTTGCGAACACTATTCTAGGGGATGGGTTTTCAAGTCGTCTTGTAAAAAATGTGAGAGTCAAGGCGGGGTTAACCTATAGCATTGATAGCGAGTTTGATACCCGCAAGGATCAGGGGGTTTTTGTGATCGAGACGTTCACACAAAATCGCGCAGTAAGACAGACCCTTCAGGAAGTGATGTCGACATACAAAGATTTCTACAATAACGGAGTGTCGGACTCTGAAGTACAAGATGCAAAGGCCTATTTAAGTGGAAGTTTTCCGCAGATCATAGAAACGCCAGAGCGGTTTGCGTACAACCTGCTTGTGTTGCGAGTATACGGTGTTCCGGATTCATATCTAATAGATTTTCAAAAGAATCTAAGCAAGATAACGACAGATAAGATAAACAAAGCCATTAAAAAGTATTTTAACCCCACGGATCTTAAAATATTGATTTATTCAAACAAGGATCAAGTGGCGTCGCAACTTCATGACCTGGGCAAGGTCGAAATCGTCGACGCGCAGTAAGACCAGTCTAAAACGGACGCTGCTGATCCTTTTTTTGTTTCTGCTTAATGAAAAAGTACGCACCAATAGCAAGTAAAATAATTCCGAACAAAAACAAATATTGTTTTGTGTCTGAAGGTTCAGTGTCGGCGTCGACATAGTCCTCGTCTGCAATAATGTCACCACCGCCAACATTGCCAAGGCCAGGGCCGATTACGCCGCCGAGCCCCGGATAGGCCTTTCCCACATTCATATCTGGAAGGGCGACGCCTTTGACGACAAGGGAATTGATCGCTGCAAAGAAATCGTTACTGTAGCGAGTATAAAATTTTTGATGGGCACTGAAAGTTACAAGTACCGCAATATTTGTTTTTACAGTCGCGAGGTATCGAGTGTAATAATTTGCAATTTCGCTGCCTAAGTGTAGTCCATCGATCCAATCCTGGTTTTGAATCTTACGAGTACGAACGTCTTTTACAATGGACATGGTCGGTTTTTGACCGGCGCCAGGGGTTGATTTTGGTTGTTTTAAATAAGCGAGATAAGCAGGAATACTGTCGTTGGCCCCGACTTCTTTTGCCGTCAAGACAATGATTGCCTGTCGTGCTTCTTCTTTGTTTGTGCTTCGACAGATCCATTCGGTGCCTTCTTGGTCGCATTTCCAGCGGGGTGGAAGTTGGAAGCTCACGTAAGAATTAGAAAAGAGCTCTGCCGAAGCGTCCATCGAAATCAAGGTTAATAGAATTGCGAAAAGATGAGTTTTCTTAAGACGTTGTGCCATAAAGCCAGTGTAGTTAAACAATGGCTTTTATTCAATAATTAGAGAGATAGACCTGGACATTGATCTGCTAATTAAAAGCCAGTGGCTTTATGCCAGCAGATTCGACAGCCTGATTTGCGTTGATCATTCCGCCTGAAGTAACTCTGTCCTTAAGTGCGGCGGTTGGGGTCGATGTTGCTAATAAGATATTGCGTACATCTGCAGGAGTCAGGCTTGGGTTTATGGATAACACCAAAGCAACTGTTCCGGCTACAATCGGGGTTGCCATAGACGTCCCAGCGTACCTAATAAAGGGAGCAACATCTGTTGCATTGAAAATTGAGCGCAAGGGATCTGTATCTGTCCCACCTGGTGCTGCAACATCGACATTTTTTATCCCGAATTGCGAGTAAGACGTCAATTGACCGTATAAATCCGTTGCAGCTACTGCAATGTTGTTTTCATTTTCAAGATTTGCAGGAATCGAATCAACGACGTCGTTACTGATGGGGCGAAGTGGGGTGCTGTCGTTTCCAGCGGCGGTCACGATCACAACCCCCTTTGATTCTGCGTAATCAAAGGCAGTTTTTGCCATCGCACGAAGCTCCGGAGCCCCGCCAGTAATTCCCAGAGACAGGTTAATCACATCAGCGCCCTGATCGACGGCGTATTTAATTCCAGCGATCAATTGTCCAAACGGTGTGCGTCCTGTTGGCGTGCCTACTTTGACAACCAGAATTTTTGCGCGGTTTGCAACACCAAAATTTCGAGCGGCAGCAAGTCCCGTCACATGCGTACCGTGAGAGTTATCATCCCATGGTTGATTATCTTTAAATAGAAAATCCCAACCGTACACATCATCGACCAGACCATTGTTGTCATCATCCAGGTTATTATTGGGGATTTCCTTTTCATTAATTTTAATATTAGAACTTAATTCCGGGTGATTATAGTTTGCGCCCGAATCAAGAACCGCTATCGTAACGCCCTGGCCGCGAGTTTTTTTCCAGGCTTGCTCGGCCTGCAGGGCTGGAATGTGTGCGAAATCTAAACGGTCGGTGGCATTAAACGGTCTGTCTACGCTTGCGGCACCCTTAAAATTTACATTTTCTGTGGCGCCTACTGTGAGTGGTTGTGAAATTAAACAACCGTGTGAAACCCTATCATCTACGCGCAACATGATGTCATATGATCCTGTACGATCTGGAGTGAATTCAATCTCTGTTTGGCTGATGTATTTTACTGGTACTTTTGATTTCAATGGGGAGATTACGCGCCACTCAAATGCTAAACGTGGAGCGGTTGGTTTTGTGGGCTCAGTCGAGGTGGCAGATTTTTTTTTGTTACCATTAAAAATACTAGCGATAGCGTCCAAAGCATCCGTTACGATGTTGCCTTGATTTTTAAGTAAGGAGATTCCATTTTTGTCTGTTAGCATATAGTTTCGGAAGGTTGGATTTTTTTTGAGAGCGACTTTAAGTTCGTCAGAGTTTAGGCTCTTCGTGGCAGTAAATCGAATCGCCCCAGATCCTAATTTAACAGAATCAAGCATGAACTTATCTGTACTGCTGGCAAGGTCTATCACAGGCAATGGTTTTTCTGCCTTTGGGTCGCAGTTTCGGACTTTAAAAAAGTCATCATTGAGATCGAGATCGTTGCTTGGTGAGGTAGGATCGGTTTGTACAAAAGCATCTTCCGCAACTGTTGCATTTGGGAGCAATGCTTTGATATCTTCTATATCCATATCGACAACGCGATAGATGTCAGACCCTTGTATGATGGGTTCTGCTTTTACATCGGCTGGCAGCGCTTGTAATTCGCTAGGGTCGCTAACCTGAATTAGAACGCCGAGATCTTTTTTTATGAATTCGTTATTTCGTTTCTTCGGCGCACACGCCGTTATCGTCATGCTGCCTATCAATAAACCAAAAACTAGAACACCCCTCTTAAAATCCACCCTCATGGATTCCCCCCTATCCCTGCGAATGATTTAGTCGTATGGAATAAAAATTACAAAACAAATGTTTTTAGAACTGCCATAAGTATTACTTATGATATAAAAATCTCTGATTCTACGGCAATACGGTTGCTGCGGTAGAGCAAGACTTGAGGGATTGGGAAAAACTATGAATCTTCAGCACTTAATTACATTCTGCACGGTTCTTATTGAGAAGAGCATGACGGCTGCAGCCCAAAAATTATTTCTAACTCAGCCGGCGGTCAGCCAACAGGTTCGTCAACTTGAGGAGTACCTAGGAGTCGATTTGCTCGTCCGCGGTGTCCGTAAAATTCAACCTACTCCGCAGGGCACGTTATTGTTCGATTATGCTCAAAGAGTGATTAGATTAGTTAAGGAAACCGAAGTCGCGATCCAAACCATGGGTGGCGAAGTATCTGGCCCGCTTAGGGTTGCCACCCTGAACTCGTTGGGATTACATTTACTGGGATCCATTTTTTCTTTGTTCTTGAAAAATAACAAGAATGTAAAGTTAGAATTAGAGTACCAAAAGGGCGGCGATTTAATTAAAAATATTGGCAAGGGCGATTATGACATCGTCTTATTGCCAAACGCTGTTAATGAATATGGTGAAGACCCGGAAGATTGTGAAAAGCTGCCGATCTCGCGTGATGAAATGTGGCTTGTGACATCAAATTCGGACGCGGTACCAAATACAATTAATTTACGAGATTTCCCAAACCATCCGGTGGTTACTTTGACTGGTGAGTATCCCGGTTTTGAAAATACCTTACTGAAGGCGCTGAAAAAAATTGGCGACAAAGTAAATCCGGTATTTTCGTCGTCAAACGTGGGAACCGTAAAACGGATTATTGAATCCGGAATCGGTTGGGGCTTTCTGCCGAGTCACAGTATTAAAAAGCAAGTGCAAACCGGTCGTCTGAAGCGCGTTCAGGTCGAAGATTTCAAATACGAATACGATTTGGTTTGCTACATCAATAAAACAAAAAGCAATATGAAATCCGCCCAAGTTTTCTTGAAGGCATTGGAACAGCAGAAGGATCTTTAGGACGTGGAAAAGATAGTTGCCGTAATCGGAGCATGATGATTCTCAGATTTTTACCGAAATAATTTCAAATTTTTCTAAACAAATGAAGTCTGGAAAGTGTATTTTTTTGGAGTTGGCTTCGAGCCATGCTGCCAATGAATTTATTCAAAGAATTACAGAGGCTCTAAAAGGGGATTTGTCATTGGAAGAGCGATCTGATGCTAACGAGTTCTTAAGACATTTCAGACCTATATTAGATGCGGCAACAAAGAATGGGTTTAAGGTTTTTACGGTCGATCATTCCGAGAATTTTGGCCAGGGAATAGATATCAATGTTAGAGATGTGGCAATTTTTCGGAATGTAGTGAAGCATTTATCGTCTCAATGCCAGCAGGCGATCATGTTCGTCGGGAAAGCGCATATTTCATCTGATGAAAAGGACAGGGTAAAACTCAGTGACCTCCTCCGCGCAAGCCACGCCTCTTTTATTTCTTTGAATTTGCAATATGCATCAGACCCAGGTCCTGACGAGTTAGTGTCTTGGAATCGTCTATGTGGTGGCCAGCTCTTGAGTTTAAAAGATAAGCCAGTTATTTTCAGCAATGACAGCATAAGAAAACAAACACCACTTTGGCCGCACTACATTGGTGGAAGTCGCGAGCAAGGGCTATGGTCCGATTTTGATTTCACGATTCTCATACCCTAACAAGTTGCCCAAAATTCCTTAAGCTTTACTCTAAACAACTACCCCAAAAATACTGACTTTATGACGCAACCATTCTTCTCCATGAGAATGTTGAATGTCCGTATTTCGGACGTAGCGTTCTCGAGATAAATTTAAAATCCATTTGAATGGCATCAGTAAACTGCAACTACCATAGTGCCGAGGCTCAGGTTAGCTTCGGACTATGGTAGGTCCTCCTTGGAGATAGGGGGCGATATGAAACGTAGAAAAGCGCACAAGCTTTGTTATGTTAATTATCGGAAGGTTCTCCGTAAACTTAACGGCCTTTGGAGCGTTGTACGTTGGTTCGCTCTTCTTTGGAAGTTGGTTTATTTTCTTTATGAAATACTGAGGTAGTCCTAGGGCGGGCTTGGAACTCTAAATTCTTTAGTTAAAACCCAAGGGGCTGATCGAGGTCTCGGCGCGCTTAAAAAAATTCTTCTGTCTTGATCCCGAGGCGCTTTGAAACAAGCCGGATGATGTCCGTTGCGGTTTCTTCGAGAGCTTTTTCGGTCACGTCAAAGATAGGCCAGCGTTTGTTTTTTTCGAAAATCGAATGGGCATATTCGATTTCTTGGGAAATATGATCCAAGCTTGCGTATTCGGTTGAATTTGTCCCCAGTTTTTCTAGGCGATTTTCTCGAATTTTTGATAATTTGGTCGGATTGATCGTAAGGCCCACAACCTTTTTTTGATCTACTTTGAAAACTTCTTCTGGAACCGGAACATTCAGTACTAGTGGGATGTTAGAAACCTTCCACCCCTTATGGCTTAGAAAAATTGACAATGGAGTTTTGCTTGTACGGCTAATTCCGACCAGCACAATATCAGATTTATCCAGATCGCGAAGCTCTTTGCCATCGTCATGCTTCACGGTAAATTCGATCGCTTCAATTCGCCTGAAATAACTTTCATTCACAGTGCGCAAAATACCAGCGGTCCGTGCCGAATTTTTTACGCCAAAATAACTGTCAAGACCCACAAGGAGTGGGCCAAGTAAATCGATATGTTGAACCTTGTATTGGTCTGCAAGCAAGTGAGTTTTTGTCTGTAGCTCTGGCGAAACAATCGTGAATACCACAAAACCGTGATTTGTTTTTGCCTCGCTTAAGATTGCTTCGATTTGGGTTTCTGTGCGAACATTCTTGCAGCGAATAAGGTTGACGTCGTAACCGCTGTATTGGACAAGAGCGGCTTTTGTCATAAGTGAAGCCGTTTCCCCTGTTCCATCGGATACAATATAAACGGCACCTTTTGTCATGGAT
>CAUJEF010000064.1 GCA_963169515.1 Bdellovibrionota bacterium | reverse complement strand
TGGGCCCACATTTAATTGGGGTGGCGAGGTTGGGTTGCTACTTACAACCGCAAGTCAATTCGGTATCCGCTTAGGGTCCGAGCTTGTGAGCCCTCAAAAGCAATCTGGAATCCCAGGCACGGACTCAGGGGGCACGCAAACACTAACCCTTGAAAGTTCCGTAATCGGAAAATTCCCTGTCGCACACATCGAAATGTATCTGTCGAATAACAGCAAGACCAGCCACTTCATTTTGTCTGCCGGCGGTGGGTATGGGACCATCGACATGAAAAACTCATATTCAAATGCGGCGTTTCCAAACTACACTGAAAAAGGAACCGCTACGACATATATGCTCGAAGCCGCCTCTGGTTTTGAATTTCTATTTACAGACAACATTACAATTCTTGCAGATCTGGGTTACAGATATGTTCCCAAAACTAATTTCAAAGCCCAGAATACATTCACAAACGCTTATGGCGCAGTTGTAACCAAGGGCGACATACTCCGAAATTCTGATGGATCTGCTCGTCAAATTGATATTGGCGGAGTCTGGGCAGGGTTGGGCTTTAGATTTTATATTAGGCTCTAAGCTGTTCTGGATTCATCACCATACAGCCCGTCAATTTCCGCTGCATATTTTTTATCACAAAATTTCCGCTTCACTTTTAGAGAGGGAGTAATTTCTCCGCCCTCGACAGTAAACTCGTATGGGATGATCGAAAAGTTCTTAATTGTTTCGTAGCTTGCAAGCTGTGCATTGACATCTGCCACAACGTCTCGGATCAAATCCTTAATTTTTGGATTTTTGCACAATTCTGCATAAGAACCACCGATTTGGTTTTGTTCAGCATATTTTTTTACTTCGTCTTGATTCAGCGTTAACAGGGCAACTATATATTTACGTTTGTCTCCATGGATAACAACATTCGTAATATATTTGCTAAGCTTTAACAGGTTCTCTAATTTCTGAGGTGCTACGTATTTACCACCGCCTGTTTTAATAAGATCTTTTTTGCGATCAGTAATTTTAAGAAATCCATCATCAGAAATTTCACCGATATCACCTGTTGCTAGCCAGCCGTCATTTAAAACTTCGGCCGTTGCCTCTGGATTTTTATAATATCCCCGCATAACTTTTTTGCTTTTAACTAGAATTTCGCCGTCTGCCGCAATCTTCAATTGAACATCACCAATAGCTTTACCTACAGTGCCAAAACGGTATTCGAAACGATTGTTGACCGTAATGCCGGCCGTGGTTTCAGTTAATCCATAACCTTCAAGAATCAAAAGATCCGAAGCATGAAAAAAAGACCCAATATCTTTGCTTAATGGCGCCCCACCCGACATTGCAAACCGTAAGCGCCCACCCATCTTTTGAGCCAATTTGTTGAACACTAACTTTTTTGCAATTTGATACTGCAGAGCAGTTTGAATAGGGAGCGTTGTTTTGTTCAACCTGCTTTGGCTCACTTGATAACCAATATTTAAAGCCCAATCAAAAATTTTCTTCTTGATCGGGCTGATCTCGGCCTGCGAAATCACACCGTTATATACTTTTTCAAAAATTCGCGGAACTGCAACTAAGAACGTCGGATGCGTTTCAACTAAATTATCCCGAATTTTTTCGATGCTTTGAGCATATGCCATCGTCCAACCCATATACATTTGGGACCAGTGCTCTACTCGACCTAAAATATGTGCGAACGGCAAAAATGTAAGAGTTTTATCCTCAGGCGTGACATCAAGAACTTTAAATACCTCTGTCACCTCACTCATCACTTGTTCATGATGAAGGCAAACTCCCTTAGGCCTTCCTGTTGTACCCGAAGTGTAACAAATCGTAGCAAGATCATTGATATTAGTTTTTTTGGAACAGATCTCAAAAAAATCAGGGTTTATTTTTTTATACTCCTTCCCTTTTTGGATAAGCTCATTCCATGTTGTAAAACTTGGTGCCTTAGACTGGATAGCACTCACATGCTTTACAGTTGGACACTTGGGCAAAATAGATTTCAAGCGCTCATGAGTAAAGTTGTCTTCAGAAAAAACAACCACCGATTCTGAATCATTAATGATGTATTCGATATCTTCCACGATACTGCTTTGGTAAATCGGAACGACAATGGCACCGATAGCGAGTGCTGCAAAATCAGCAATTGCCCATTCGAAGCGAGTGTTTGAAAAAATCACTACGCGTTCACCTTCATTAACACCCAAAGCTTTCAATCCACCCGCGATGTCTTCAACAGAGTTATAATAGTCCCGCCAAGTTACAGAAAGCCATTTCCCACCACTGTTATATTCGACAGCTGTTCCTGACCTTGATTTGATACCCAATAGCGTATGGCTGATTGTTTCCGTCACCCTCATCTCCCGTTTTTAGTAGGCATTTATGCTTGTTGAAAAATTATGCCTCAACATACAGAGCTCGTCCAGCCTGAGCGCGGGGCCCAGATCGATTTTTATCTTTTATACAGGATATTGAAAGTGGGAAGCCGTTGATTTGATCTAAAATCTGTAACGCGAACCGAGAAGGAGCAAAAAATTTTGCTCCCAAAATGCACTCGATTATTGAATCCTCATGCAGACGCCTTGGCGATTGATACCATCAAATCCCCACGACCATACATACATATTTTGTTGTCGTTGGCAGACGTAGCCTGATGGACATGTTTGAGCCGAAGTATTCAACTGACACGGCTGTTGTTGCACATAGTAGTAAGGCTGACCTTGGTAATAAACCTGATTGTAGCCATTTCCATAATATGGCGAATACTGGTTGTAGCCTAAACAGCCGACGTTGTTTTGATTAAATTGTCCATAATTGCTGTTATTCCATTGGCTATAGCCACCGTTAGTGTAGCCATTATTATAAGGATACTGTTGATACGGATTATTGTTGTAACCGTATCCACCATTGTACCACCCATTGTTGTATCCGTTATTCCACGGATTATTTGGATAATATGCAGGGCTCAGGCCTTGGTTATAACAATCGTTAGGCGTCGTAGCAGTGTTGTTTTTCTTACCGCAGCTGACTACCAAAACAGTAGCAATCAAGGCGAATGCTGTTAATAGTCTTTTCATGAATCCTCCAAAAAATGAGTAATACAGGTCATTAGTATCCAAACCGTATGCCACACATTCATCTCAAAAATATGCTCTAACTACTTAATTTTCCTTATTAAATTAGCCATATGTGGCTGTTAATTTGTTGACACTTTGCCATTTTTCGTCTCTATTACGAATCTGATTTTAGGAACAGGATTTTGTAGCATTCCAATGGTAAAAAAAAACAAGCATATTGCTATTGTCTACCGACCCCATCGCCCCAAAGCCTTTCAGCTCGCAAAAGAGCTTGCACTTTGGCTCAAGCTCCAAGGCGTAAAAGTTTATTCACATCTTGATCAAAAAAGAATTCCAGGAACTTTTGTTGTGAACAAAACGACCATGAAAAAAGTCGATTTTATAGTCGTATTGGGCGGCGATGGAACCTACTTAAGAGCCATTCGATTTTTTCAACCAATTATGCCCATTCCAATTATCGGTGTAAACATGGGCAATCTCGGTTTTTTAACTGAAGTTACCGTTCAAAATATGTATTCCGTAATCAAAGCAGCGCTCGCCGAAAAAGTGCGATTCAATTCTCTAACGATGTTGGATATCTGCGTGAAAAAGCATGGTCGTCGCACACAACAACTTCTTGCATTAAACGATCTTGTAATTGAACGCGGGCCAAACAGTCGACTGATCAGTATGGCAATTTATAGCAACAACGCGCTCGTAACAGAACTGAAAGCAGACGGACTTATCATCAGCAGTCCAACAGGATCTACGGCATATAATCTTGCCGCTGGGGGGCCCATCACTCATCCTGATGTGCGAGGAATTGTGATTACGCCGATCTGTCCGCATAGCTTAACGATTCGTCCGATCACGCTACCCGATGATCATGAAATTACTATTAAACTTTCGCCTGCACCAACAAAAGCTTTTTGCATGATAGACGGTCAACGCTCCGAAGGACTATCGGACAAAGACGTCGTTACAATTAAAAAAGCAAAACGAGGACATTTAAAGTTGCAATTAGAATCACATAATTATTTTGATGTACTAAGGCGAAAGCTCAGCTTCGGGCAACGCGACTAGTGATTTCCAGGGGAGGGGAAAGATGTTACTTGAACTCAAGGTCTCTAACTTTGCCATTATTGAAAATATCTCTCTTTCTTTAAAATCAGGGCTGAATATACTCAGTGGAGAAACCGGGGCAGGAAAATCTGTTTTGCTAAAAAGCCTTACTCTACTGATGGGCGATAAATCTTCCAGTCAAATTGTCCGAAGCGGTTGTGACCTTGCAACTGTGGAAGGGTCCTTTGATCTAACGGACCGCACAGACATATTGGCGACATTACAAGAACACGGCATTGCCGTCGCAGATGACCTCCTGGTTGTTCGACGGTTGATTTCAAAAGACGGGAAAAACAGAATTTACATCAACGAAAGCTTATCGACTCTCGCCACACTACAAAATATCGTCCACCCACTGATTGATCTTACAACACACAGAACTCCACTTATTGAAATGACATCTCAACACGAAAATAAAAACTTGTTATCCAAAGCCTACCATTTAGACATACTTGACTACTACTGTGGTGCCCTCGAGTTACGAAAAAAATATTTCGATAATTACCAGGAATTTAACAAAATCTCAAACCAGATCCAACAGATTCACGCAACCGCCCAAACCCAGGCACAACGTCTTGATTTTTTAAAATACCAGCGCGACGAAATTGCTTCTCTCGAATTAAAAAATGGAGACGAAGAACGCGTTGAAAATGAATACACCCGAATAAAGAATGCATCCCAATTAAGTGAATTTACAGCAACTACCGAGCACGTTTTGTTCAGCAGTGAAGACTCTGTTTTAGTTCAACTTCACAAAATCATCCAGCGCTCGCAAGATCATTCCAAATATGACGAAACACTAAAAAAGCATTTCGAGCCGATCAGCCAGGCCAAAACATTAATCGAAGAAGCAATTTATGATTTACGGACCTACGCAAAAGAGATTGATTCGGAAAGGTTAAACGAAGTTGAAGACCGAATGAATAAACTTCGCCATCTTCAGCGCAAATACGGAAAAACAGTTGAAGAAATATTGAATGTGCTTTCTGGATTAGAAACCGAGATCGATCAAATCGAAAACATAGA
>CAUJEF010000063.1 GCA_963169515.1 Bdellovibrionota bacterium | reverse complement strand
AAGCGTTTCCGCCCAGGAAAAAATTAGCACGAACGCCAAATTTTGTAGCTGATACTGATGTGTCTGAAAAATCCCAGTTGAGGTAACCAACCTCTGGGCCAATGGTCCAAGATGAACCCACTTTAAAATCTACGTTCGCGTTTATATATCCGACCAACATTCCCAATGGATTAAATCGAATATTTGTGCTGTTCGCAGATGCACTTTGAAATCCCAAAAAACATAAAACAAACCCTATTAAAACGAACTGTTTCACGCAGAAACCTCCTGTATCATTTTTTTATTTATGAAGATAAATTAGACTCTAGGCATCTGGCTCTGTCACGAATTTTGCAATGTATTATTAAAACCGCCTCAAAATGAGATCTTTCTTTAGTCTCAAGATGATAATGCCGATGGTAGGAAAGAACCTCGAGGGGCTTTGCGATGTTTACAAAATCAACTCTTCATTCAGCTTATAAAGCTATTCTACCAGTATTTTTGATTTTGCTATTCAATAACTGTGGTAAAGGTTTTCAAGCCATACAATTTGCCAATAATTCAAGCGTTTCACAATCGACCCCAACGCCTGTGCCGCCTACTCCGACGCCAACCCCAAGAACGCCTACCCCAACGCCTGTGCCGCCAACTCCGACACCGACTCCAAGAACGCCTACCCCAACGCCTGTGCCGCCTACTCCGACGCCGACCCCAAGAACGCCTACCCCAACGCCTGTGCCGCCAACCCCGACACCCGTGCAAACACCGACCCCTGTACCGTCCCCGATAGATCCAAATGCACCGGCCTATATTTCTTCGATGGCGCCGTTTCAGGTACGTGCGATGACAGGGGCCTACGCGCCTAGCAACGGCACTACAACTTTCAGATCTATTATGCCGTCGATGTGGTCTGGAAACGACGACATCATGCGACCTTGGAGCGGCGGCACGAAAGCAACCAGTGGATCCAGAGTGTGGGTTCACGGTGGCGGGCACGGCGATTCAAGTAACAATTCACTTTCATATTTCGATTTTGCCGGAACCAACAGACCAACAGGATGGGTCCTTGCTAGCGCAGGGCAGACAGGATCTTCCGCCGGAGGGACACCCGTCGGCTCCATCGGATTTCCTGTATCTGTGCACACTTATGATGGGATGTGTGAAATCAATGGTATGATTTATCGCCTTGGCGGCAGCACTTATCCCACGGGCGGGTTTACCGCTGAGCTGTGGCGCTTTGACACGGATTCAGCAGTGTGGCGCCGATTCTCAGACTATCCGGGCAGATGGTTTGCTGGAATGGTGGTTTGTGACGAGGCCTCTGGTAAAATTCTTGCAATGGAAAGATGGGCCACATACTTTACCTATGCATTTTATAATGTCGCAACAAATAGCTGGGGGGCACTGAAACAGGTTCGAAATCAGTATCCGAATGATTCCGTTGCAGCCTACAATACCAGGACAAACACTGCGGTTTATTCATCTAACGGGCTTAGCTTTTCGTCAAATATAAGTTGGAGTGCTGAGACCATATCCCAAACCGCGCAATCAATGGGAAGCATTTCATCCGGCTCAGCCACTGTTTACGATCCGGTCACAGATAGATATTGGTATTGGGGCGGCACCTCGTCAGATAATATTTTATACGAGGTCAATCCAACAACCTACGCGGTTACGCCCCACCAACTTACAGGGGACACCATTGTAACCGAATCTGGTGGACATGGAATTTTTGGAAGATTTGTTTTTATCGAGTCTTGGCGTGCCATTGGGTTTATCACTGGTCGAACGACGCCAGCGTATGTGATCCGACTTCCATAGGCCAAAAATTAAAATTTTTTAATTGCATTTTGGGGACCTGCACAACGTAAAAGCGTTTTTTAGTTGCTTAATCAAAGCACCTATTAATATCGTTTAACAATGACAAAAAATAATTCAACAAAAAGGTCTTGTGCCTCCGAACATAAAATATTGATTTTCCTTTCACTGCTGTTTGTTGCCGTGATTGGGTCTGCGTGGGCGTATTCGATCCATTTGCGGAATACAATTCTGGTTACAAATTCGGTTACGCAAATTGATACTAGCCCCCTGGTTCAAATTCAAAAAATCCGCAACATCAAAGATTCGCTGTTTGCCAACAGTCGATCTTATTTTTTATTAGGATTATCAAATCTTTTTGACGAGCAAAAAAAGGACAAAGACAGCTTTGCCAAGGCCCTGACGGCATTTGAAAAACAATATAATCTACCCCAAATTTCTGAGCTTATTGCAAACATCAATGTGTCAATTCAGCAAGAACAGGACATTTTCGACCAAGCCGTAAAACACCGCGAGGCACATACAGAATCAAAAATCGTTGGCCAATTTTATCAAGCAAAAACAAGACCTATTGGAGTAAGCATAAGCCAAGCGCTTGATAAAATTGAAGACATTCAAAACGCTGAAGTTGATAAAATTCGGACCCAAGCAAATACCCGCGCCTCAGAAGCTTCATTTGTTCCCAATGTTTTGATCCCACGAAGCATATTGTATTTTATAGCAGCGCTTTCCATTTTATTTTTAAGCTTAATTGTTTTGATTTTACGTCTATTAAATCAACGAACACTTCAAATCGCTGAGCGGGATCGGCTTTATAGGGAAGCTCAGAAAGCAACTCAAGCCCGAGATGAAATCATCGCCGCAATTGCTAACGACATGAAAGAGCCCCTTGATACAATTAAAGATGCTTTGGAAACCAGTGGTAATACCGAAACCATTACAAACTCCGTAATCAACATCGAAAATTCTTTAAAAAATATTTACGATCAAGCGAAATCGGACATGGGAAACATCGCCCTTCGGCTCGATCAACTGGGAATCGACGTTGTTCTGGACGACACCCGACTGATGTGGCAGACCTATGCAAAACAGCGCGATGTACGATTATTATTTGATTCCGGAAATCCCCATATGCTTGGCTTTTTTGATCGTGAACGAGTTATACGAGTTCTTTCAAACCTAGTGGGTAACGCTATTAAATTCAGCCCTAAAAACGGCAAAGTCATGGTGAAAGTCCGAAGCGACCAGCAGTTTATTTACATTTCTGTCGAAGATAACGGTCCCGGCATTCCGGAAGACAAACTGAAAACAATTTTCAGTACCTTTTGGCAAGCGCCTGCCACTGCCAATAGCGGTGCCGGAATTGGCCTTGCAATTGTGAAAACAATTGTCGAAGCCCACGGCGGAACCGTCAAAGCTGAAAGCAGACTAGGCGCCGGGAGCACGTTTACATTTTCTCTTCCACGTCGAAGACCTGTTGGTGCCCAGATAAACCGTTCCTCACCCACAGTTCGATCAGCTCCGCGCACAGTTTCAGATGCGCCAAGTACGACAACAAATTGACTCAGTTTTTTTGAAAAGCTGCGTCATCTGAAAAGGCTGTAATAAAAGTGGGCAAAATTTATTTGCAAATTAAATAAAAGTACTTCAAATTCCACTTCTATAAAACAGGGGGAACGGGGAATGAAAGTATCGGCTTTCTTACTTTCTTTAGTTATTTCTTGTACTAGCTGGTCAAATACAACCTTTCCAATGCATCCTGCCCCTAATTTAACCCCCGGTTCTCTTTGTCAAAATCCAGACGAACTTCGTTATCCAGAAAAAATCGCATACTGTAACCGAAATGTCTCAGCCCAAACTAAAATTGATGTCATTGAAACATACGAACATGAATTTAATTTTAGTATCTTAGCTGCACGACCAGATTTTAAAATTGATCACTTCATCCCGCTTTGCATGGGTGGCAGCAACCGCACTGACAATCTATGGCCACAGCACAAATCTATATACGAAATTACAGATCCACTGGAATTTGAACTCTGCCAAAAGCTCGCCCATGGCAATATCAGTCAAGCCCAGGCCGTTAGTACAATAAGAAAAGCAAAACTAGCTATTCAGCTTCAATAAAATCTACTGATCCCGACGGATCGATAAAATCTGATCCCGAGGCCCGGCCGTTGGAATTTTTCCTTCAAATCGCAAACCATTTTGGAAATTACCTTTGTCATCAGGGAAGATTTTAAGGATAACGAGCTTTCGAATATGCGATTCGAGATTATCTCCTCGTTCGAGCTCTTGCATTACGTCTTTGTACCGATAGGGATTATTTTCCAACAAATCCAATAAGCTCGATGAAAGTATTTTTCGAACAAGCGTTTCATAGTCCCGAGCCGTGAAATCCAATTTGTGCAAACTTTCTCGAGCCTGAATAGCTTTTTGGGAGAAATTATCATTGTCAGTCAATGTAAGAGCGATCTCTGGATTTGTGTACTTTGCAGCTAGCTTAAGCTCGTCGGAATACATGATAAACGCGGATACCCAACCGTGTTCCAACATATAGTTGCGTGATGGCACCAGCATCTTCCGCCCGTAAACTGCAGATTTGTATCTTACCCCGCGATCGACATGAATAAAAAAAGGTATGAAAAACACGCTGTGTGGGGCGCCCAAATTCACATTAAATGGGTGTAGATTTAATGCCCACTTCATAAGCCCCATATTTTCCAATTGTCCCGCGCTCAAAAGAGGGACAGTAACAGAATCCTGACTGTTGTTACCGTGATGACGAAACCGTAATTCAATTTTTTTAACCATATCCCGTATTCTATTTCCTTCGGAGCTTTGCGGAATGCTTCGAATGGAATTCGTTTCATTAAGTACACGGGCGAGGTTTGTTGCGCTTAACCGTTCTAATGCCTCGGTTGCCGTCGTACATTCATCACATGAAAATCCGTGCAGCTTAAGCGCAGTTCTTAGATCTTGTTCTTGAAGCCTGCCAAGCGAATCAGCCCCGAATCGCAAAAAAAACTGATCCATGTATTCACGAATAAGCGCTAACTGCTCACCACTAGAGTAGGCATCAAAATTCAAAATCCATTTGGAATGTAAAAATTTTCGAA
>CAUJEF010000062.1 GCA_963169515.1 Bdellovibrionota bacterium | reverse complement strand
CTGTATGATCCAGATGAGCATGAGTTAATATAACAGCGTCAATTTGGGAAAAGCTCTCCATAAAGGGGTTCCAATTACGCTGACGAAGTGCCTTGGGTCCCTGAAATAAACCGCAATCAATAAGAATATTATACCCGCGATGAGTGAGTAGAGTGCGACTGCCTGTCACCGTCCCTGCCGCGCCAAAAAATTTGAGCTTCATACGCTACTCCGGTGATTCGGAGCTATCTCAGTCGTGTTTCTAATAATTCGGCAAGCGCCCTCATAGCATCTACCTCCGTGAAAATGCCAACAACTTTGCCATTATCCATGATGACGGCTGATCCATATTTTTTTTCAGCCATCAATGCGACCACTTCATTCAGAGGTGCATTGGGTGTCGTCGTATAAGGATCAAAAGTACAGGCTTCTTCCACCGTGAATTTTCCACTTTTGGGCAGATCAAAGCTCATTACAAGTTTAATATCCCGATCAGACAGTATTCCGATCAAACGGCCACCTTTTAATACTGGTAAATGACGAATTTGATATTCCCGCATAATATTGAAGGCACGCTCTAACGTCTGGTCGTTGCCGATGGTATGAGGCTGATAAGTCATGTATTTTTGGATTTGCGGAATTGCTTTCATTTCTATCCTCCGATTAAAAGGTAATACTTATTGCTATCCAAAATCTTTGCCACTGCCAAATCGAACCTAATCAAGCTTAGAGCTGGAAGCGGGACAGGTTGTCTCGTCAAAAATCTATCAAAGACAAATTGTCATGGTGATTTAGAGAGTACTAGACTTTAAAATTTCAGCTCAGCAAACAAAGCCAGATGATCTGATAACTCATGCCAGGGACGAGAATCCAAACGTGAAACATTTTCGACTTCGAAGCCACGCACGTATAGGCGGTCTAACTTTAGGACTGGCATATAGGCAGGGAATGTGTTGGCGTGACGCCCCGTCTGCGATAGATATGCTTCTGTTAAGCCTACTTTATTATGCAACAGTGTGCTTGCATACTCCCGCCAATCATTGAAATCACCACAAACAATCAACGGCTCGTTTGGAGGAATATTTTTCTGAATCAAACGGCACAGCTTGTCGAGCTGACATTTTCGCCCCCATGATGACAAATCAAGATGTAGCGTCATAATATGCAAATGAATCCCACCCCATTCTGGTACAGTCACCACACCATGCAAAATTCCTCGGCGCTCTAGGCGATGGTTCGAAATGTCCACATTCTCTTGATGTATAAATGGGAATCGACTCAAAATTGCGTTACCATGATGGCCGTTACTGTATATCGCATTTTTTCCATACGCATAGTGATTCCAAATCTGATCTGCCAAAAACTCAAACTGAGACTCCCTTACAAGGTTCGGGTATTGCCCCACAACTTCTTGCAAACAAACCAAATCTGCATTGACACTACGAATGTTTGTTCTTAATTTTTCTAATGTAAATTTTCGGGTCGCGAATGAAATTCCCTTATGAATATTTAGTGTTAGAACTTTAATTTTACGCTGCATTTATGATACTTTGATTGCAACTTTGATGACTCCATCGCACTGATTAGCAAACAACTCATACGCGTTTTCAATTTCATCCAGCGTAAAATGATGTGTCACAAAAGAACGCAGATCAACTGCGCCAGATTCAACGACGTTCATCAAGCGGCGCATACGTTCTTTTCCACCAGGGCATAATGTAGTTACAATCTTGTGATCCCCCAACCCTGCTGCAAAAGCATCCAAGGGCATCGTGAGCTTACCTGAATAAACCCCCAAACTCGATAGCGTACCTCCAGGCTTGATAGCCCGAAGACAAGACTCAAAGGTCTCTTGGGTTCCTAGAGCTTCAACTGCCACGTCAACACCTCGCCCCCGTGTGAGGTCCTTGATCACATTAATGGGATCCTCTTTTTTGAAATTAATTGTTACAGTAGCACCCAGCTGTTTTGAAACCTCAAGACGCTTATCGATACTATCGACAGCTATAATTTGACTAGCACCCCTCAGTTTTGCACCCGCCGTCGCACATAGACCTATAGGACCTTGAGCGAAGATAGCCACACTATCACCGATCATAATATGGCCGTTCTCAGCCCCTCCAAACCCTGTGCTCATAATATCAGGACACATTAGAACTTGTTCATCCGTTAAGCTATCTGGAACCAGCGCAAGGTTTGCCATCGCATTTGGAACCAGAACATACTCAGCTTGACATCCATCAATCGTATTTCCAAATTTCCATCCCCCCATGGCATATCCACCGCACTGCGCTTGATGCCCGTCAAGGCATGGGTGACATTGCCCGCATGGCGTAATTGCACCCACAATCACCCGCTGTCCCGGTTGATATCCAGTCATCCCTGGGCCACAGGAATCAACGACGCCGACAAGCTCGTGACCAATCGTGAGGCCTGGCTTAACAGGATACTCTCCTTTTAAGATGTGCACATCTGTGCCGCAGATAGTTGTTGTGGTGACACGCACAAGCGCCTCACCTGGCCCAGGCACCGGTACAGCTTTTTCATGTAAAGCAATTTTTCCAGGCGAAACAAATACAGCTGCTTTCATCTTCTTCATAAGAATTGTCCCTTTAAAGAAACTTTGAAAAAGTTTTTTACTTTAGCTTGAAACTGTCGTTCAGTTAACCTGGATGTCGTTTCCAGATACATTGGTGAATTTCTCTTGTTTTCCAAATATTTCAAAAACTCTTTTTTTGCAAGCGCCGGTCCCATAATCAGAAGAGTGCTGTCCTTTTCAAGATGCGCATCTATCTTTTGGAAAAACGATTTTGTTGCATTTTGAATTTTATTTTTTAATTTATGATCATCCCCGCCACCATCAAATGCGTAAGGGAGAGCTTTACGAGAACCGCCGGTGGCTTTACGAATACTCGGAACCCTAGACCTAAGCTTTATCGTGCGCGGCTGCGAGTCAGAGATATTCAAAATATATGCTGTCGAATGATCCAACCAAATTCCAGTGCAAGCTCTTAATTTTTTTTTCTTCATTATTGAATCCAAACGGGGACTGGAGATTTTGACGCAAGCTTATGGGACACACTACCCAACATCACGCGGTCGAAAGCGCCTTTATTAGAATGTCCAACTAAAATAATCGGTTTTTGAAATTTTCTTGCTGTTTTTACAAGATCCTCTGCCGGATCACCAAAATCCACAATAATTTTCACGTCCATTCTCGGCCGATAAAATCTATAAATTCTTTTTAATAATTTATTTTTTTTCTCTTTCCAGCTCGGGGACAAGGCTGTGTATTTTTCATAGTAAAAATACTCAACAATGTGGACAAGAATAACCTTCGCGCCAGATTGTTTTGCCAATTCAAGTGCATTTGTAAAGACCTTCTTCGACCTTCGGGAGAAGTCAGCCCCCACGACGATAGATTTAAAAAACGGCTTTCTTTCATTTTTCATAAAACGCCTTTCTGAAAAGCTAATTCCTGATTCTTCAAACAATGTTCCAATCTCATGTAAAAATTAGCGCACTTTAACCTCTGGGGCCGAGTCATTTTGGCAAAAGATGGTTTTGGAGTGTGCCAAACCGACCCAACCCTTCAGGTAAGTACAATTATAATGGTTCCGATCTAGGTATGCTTATTGCTCAATTAATTTCAAATCTAGGAGGATGCCATGTTGGAAAAACCGTTTAAAACGATAGTTGTTGGCGTAGATTTTTCGCCATATTCAAAAATTGTTGTGAAACAAGCAGATTTACTTTGTCACCTGTGGGGTTCGAATCTCGTTTTGGTCCACGCAATACACGACCCAATTGAATATGCTACCGCGGCACCCTACCTTATGATTCCCAACATTATCAGCCGCGACGTTTATGTGACTCGCATTAAAGACTTTTATGATATTAAAAACCTTACTGCCAAGATCTATGCAGATCGAGGAAGTCCCTCGTCCCTCATCCAACAAATTGCTAAACGTTTTCCTCGATCGCTTATTATGGTTGGATACAAAGGACACAATGCAGTCACAGAGTTTTTCTTTGGAAGCACAGCACAGGGACTTGCTTTAAAAAGCCGTATTCCAGTTTGGATACATAGAGGGAATAAGATAATCAAACCAGATAAGGTTCTCGTTCCACACGATTTGTCAAAGAAATCCAATCACTCTATCAATATCGTAAAAAAACTATCACTGGCAAACCCAACATCTTATGAAGTTTTCTACGTTAACCAAAAACCCTTTCCAGTACTTGATTACAGTACGTATAAAAAGATGAATAATAAGCATATGAAAAAAGCAGAACGAGGCCTGAAGCGACTTTTGAAAGAGTATCCTAACATACCAATTGTTTATTCTGACGGAGAGGTTGGGCAAAAGATTGCCAAGCGATCAAAAAAATTCGACCTGCTTGTTATGACACACCATAATACGCCTTCATTTCTGTCGAAAAGCGAGGTTGCCTCAATCTTAAAAAAAGTGAGCGTCCCGATCATTGTTACACATTAGCATTGGAAGCCGATGAATTGCAATTAGGTGAGCGGGGCCTTGACGCTTTTAAAAATCTTGGAAAGTGGCTTAATTCTTTATGTCTCATTATGATAATTAAAAAATTTTTTGAATGTCAGAAAAATTTTTTACGTGAAAAAAAATGCTCAAAAATATTAAAGAAACTGACCACAATTACAACAGCGTCAAAGAAGTTATACACCTAAATGCGATTTAGACCCAAACGACAGGTTCCCCACTTGCAATATATAAGTGTGCCACTAACACTCTACAAGGGAGGGTTTTATGACACTTATAATTCTTGCTGGAGTATGGGCATTAGCGTTCGGAAATATCAGTTTAACCCATTCGTTTAAAATGAAAGGCAATGAAGCGCGTGTATTTGGCGCACTTTTGATTGCCGTCGCAGCATACGGTATGCCGTATCTGAACGGATGGTTAAGCCCGTATATGCCGAAATTTTTTGCTAGCAACGAAGCTCTTCGTACCACATACGATATGCTTATTGCTGCGTTTGCCGTGTATGCGACGGGATGGGTAATGACTCGTGTCTTCCCAAGATTGAAAATCCCTACGTTAACGGTCTCATTTAAACGCCAACGCGCTTAAGTAAGCCCAATTATAATAGTGGAATCTTTAAACGAGGATCCTTTTGGGTCCTCGTTTTTTATATGTAACTTCAAACCCCGGAACAATTGCAATTTTTCCCGATTTGCCCTAGGATCGTCCGTTCTATGATTCATTTGATTAATATGACCAAACAGGCGGGGTCGCGAACGCTTTTTACAAACGGCGATTTGCAAATTAATCCGACAGAAAAAATTGGATTGGTCGGACCCAATGGCGCTGGAAAAACCACCATTTTTCGGATTATAACAGGCGAAACAAAGTTAGACGAAGGTCTTCGAAATATTTCAGATAAGCTAACGATCGGCTATTTCTCTCAAGACGTCGCTGAAATGTCGGGGAAAAGTGCCTTGCAAGAGGTCATGGAGACCAACCCCCGCATTAATAAAATTGCCAACGAGCTAAAGCGCATCGAAAAGCTTCTGGAAGACAGCGCCGTCAATCCGCTTTCAGACGATGCCATGGCAAAGCTCTTAGAAAATTATGGTGATTTGCAAACAAAATTTGAACAGATGGGGGGCTACGACCTTGAAACTCGCGCACAAACAAATTTGACAGGATTAGGTATCGGCCCCGACGATTACAACCGTATGACTGAAACATTCAGTGGTGGTTGGAAAATGCGAATTCAATTGGCAAAGATTCTAACCCTGAACCCCGACGTCTTGCTGATGGACGAACCGACAAACCATTTGGACGTGGAATCCATTATTTGGCTTGAAGAATGGATAAAAAATTATAAAGGCGCACTTCTGATGACAAGCCATGATCGCGAATTTATGAACCGAATTGTGACAAAAATAATTGAAATCGCAAATCAAAAAATCACGTCATTCACTGGCAATTACGATTTTTACGAAAAAGAACGGGAAATTCGAAATCGAAACTTAGTGGCCGCATTTAAACGTCAACAAGAAATGATGGCCAAAGAAGAAGAGTTTATAGCACGATTTGCGGCTCGAGCTTCACACGCCGCCCAAGTTCAGTCACGAGTAAAAAAATTGGATAAAATCGACAAAATTGAACTTCCCCCAGAAGAACAGTCGATCACATTTCAATTTGCAAAAGCTCCCCGATCTGGTGACGAGGCTGTTAAATTCCAAACTGTCACAAAGATTTGGAAAAAAGAAGATGGAACAGAAAAATTTGTCTTTGGAAACGCCAGTGGCCTGGTTCGACGTATGGATAAAATTGCGGTTGTTGGCGTCAACGGTGCCGGCAAATCAACATTCTTGAAAATGATTGCCGGCCACACAGAGCCCACGTCCGGGAAGCTAACTATAGGGTCCAACATCCATGTGGGCTATTTTAGCCAAAATTCCCTGGACGTATTGGATCCGAGCCTTACAGTGTTTCAAGAGGTTGAGTCTCGAATACCGAAAGCGTCCGTTGGAACCATTAAATCGCTTTTGGGGGCCTTTAAATTTTCGGGCGATGAATCAGACAAGAAAGTTTCAGTGCTTTCAGGCGGTGAAAAGAGCCGACTGCTGCTGGCAACAATTTTAGCCAACCCCGTAAATCTTTTAATTTTGGACGAACCAACGAACCACTTGGATATCGGGTCCCGTGAAGTACTACTGGAAGCACTGAAATCATTCGAAGGTACAATCATTATGGTAAGCCACGATCGCTATTTCTTAAAAGCCCTCGCCACCCGCGTATTTGAAATTGATCGCCAACAAATGCTTACCTACGAAGGCGACTATAACTATTACCTCTGGAAGCGCGCCCAACCCCACTAATTTTATTCTGGGGCACATAATTGACATTGAAAAATTTCTGCCCACTAAATATAACTGAGGCATACGGTCCCGTAGCTCAGTTGGATAGAGCATCAGTTTCCTAAACTGCAGGTCGCAAGTTCAATTCTTGCCGGGGCCGCCATTAGCAAGAGAATTCGAACCGTGATCCGAAAAAAAATGTGGGGTCACGGTTTTTACCCGTGCCCACGTAATAAAATAGTTTAATTTTGTCTTCATGCAGCTCCACTTTGTTGATCAGCTTTTCGACGATGCGAATCCGTGCTTCTACGCCATTGGCTCTAAGCTCTGTTCAGAAATATAAGTTTGGGTGTCCTACCGGAGGGGCTCAGACTAAATCCCTCGTTAAATGATTGACCTTCGCTCGCAAAACCCTACCTCAAACATGAGTGGGGTTTTTAATTTTTGATTTACTGTTTGGGTATACGCAAGATCAGCAATTCAAATATTTTTAATCGTCAAATTGTTGTCGCACTCCGCTTGGCCTAAATTGCTTTCTTTTTAAAAACAGCTTTTTCTAATTTTTCAATTCTACGATTTAATTCGTCACTCTTGTTTTCTTCATTTAAAACTGCAGCCCGTAATTTTTTATTTAACCATGTTAAATAACCCACGCCTTCTTCTTGAGCCTGGATTTTTGCAGCTTCAATAACATCCTTATCCAAACGAATTGAAGTTAACGTTTTTTGCTGATTCTTAAGCGCCTCGATCACTTGAGAGCGTGATTTAATAGGCCCCTTAATTACAGCACCTTTTGTAAAATCATAATTGCGCTTCATAAATTTGCCTTTCTTTTTTAGTAGCCTTACGGGCTGAAATAATTCGCGTTACTTCCTCATCAGGGTAGGCCGCAACAACAACTAAAACATTCAGTTTTTTGCAAAGACCCATAAATACAAACCTTTGCTCGCTATGGCGTTTGTCTTCTGAAAGCACCACGACCAAACCGCACGTCAATGCCTCTTCAGCGTCTTTAAACGATACCCCATGCTTTGCGATGTTCTGCTTTTCTTTGTTGGGGTCCCATTCAAAACGCATAATTAAATGTACCACGATGTACCACGCTTGTACATCAATTTTTAATGCGTTTTAGGAGGTTGCGGCGATAAACCTACTTGCACCTAGTTTAATTGGGGGAATATCAGAAATACAGCTGAAGCCACAGCCTTTTTTTGTCGATCTTCTAGAACACGACAAAAAGCTACACAGGCGTGTTTCATTCTGATACGGGGGGAGCTTGAACACTAAATTTGCATCGCAGCTCATTCTTGTGATGGGATTGATTTTCCTTTTCAACAATTGTGGTAAAGGATTTAAGTCTCTCGATTTTAACTCGCAAAGCTCACAAGGTCTTCCAACACCAACTCCGACGCCAACAATTCCACCAACCGCAACACCGACGCCGACCGCGATACCCTCTACCACTCCATCCGTATCCCCATCGCCAACCCCACGCCCTAGCCCAACTCCGACGCCAACATGTAGCTGTACGCCCACTCCGACGCCGACAATTCCACCTAACCCTGCAGGAATTCCGGGTGTTCGACCTGCGCCTGCATGGGTAGGCAGCCTTCCCGTCGGTCAATGGAAGGCAATTAGTTTAAATAAAATTGCGGATGTCGATTCAGCAATTGATTTCGGTTATCCTCGTAGTGGAGCTCCATGGTCCAGCGTTGAGGGAATTAGCGGTATCGTTGACGATTGGAGTGGTGGTGCACTTGCATCCAACTATGGCGTTGCTGGTGCTCTCTTAGTCTTTGGCGGCGGCCACGGTGGATATGGCGGCAGTGACGTATATGGCTTTGATTTAAACGACCGAGTTTGGAAACGCATCAGTAACCCAAGCGCTGATCTGACTCCGGTTGCCACAACGCCTGGAACTTTTAAGGATGGCTCGCCTATTACACCACACACCTACAATACTTCGAACTACCAACCCACAACAAATACGTTTGTGACTCTGACAGCTTACATCAGCATTCCCAATCCACTTCATGTAAACATTGCTCACCATCTGAACCTGAACCATCTTACAGCAGACAAATACAACCCTACCATGTGGAGACGCAGCCAGGTAAATACTAGTCAAGAAACATACCCCGGCGGTGCACTTGAGGGTGGGTCTTCCTGTTACGACCGAAATCGTGACCTTTTCTGGATCTGGGAACCCCCGCATAGTTGGAACTCCGCCACCGACAGTTTTTATAATAGATTTACAAAGTATAATCCCAATATCACCAACTCCGATGGGACTGTCGGCCAATACACGAACTATCCTGGGGATGGTAGCGGCCACGGCGGTAGCAATGGTGCCTCCTGCGACCCTATAAAAGATATTTATGTATTCGGCCAGTTTAACGGTGGCGATGCCCGAAATGTTTACTATCGTGACTTAAGAAATCCATCTGCCCTCGCAAAAAAATTAAGTGTCACTGGTGGTCCTCCCGTATCTCAAGGTAATGGTTGGGATTACTCTGATACGAGAGATAGTTTTATCTATTGGAGCAGCGATGCCGATGTCTATGAGTTCAGAATTGCCACCAATACGAACCGCAATTTCACCATCGGTTCATGGGCGAAGATTTCAAATGCAAGCAGCATTTATCCTGAAACAAATGGTAATGGCACTTTTAACCGCTTCAGGGTCGCCAAGTTTAATCTGAACGGATCTCTTGTCGAGGTCGCGGTCGTTGTCAGCCATTCGGGTGAACCTGGAGAAAATACAAGCTGGGGCTATGTGTACGCTTTTAGACTTCCTTAGAAAAGTAATTTAGAGAGATTCCATGAGCTACAAAACGAACGCACATATCTGTCCCCGACTGTTCAGACAAGTTTCAATTCAGATAGCCAGCGTGATGCTTTAGCGAAACGGTGGCCCTCCGACGTCGAGCGCTCTTGTTTCAAATTCGCAACAAGTTGAATTCGATTGGCATTTTTAAAATGATTCTCGAAATTTTTGAAATTGGGAGAAAGATCATTTTCACCCCACTTCGCCTCGATGAGAGACGCTGGATGGTCTTCAAAATAGACAAGAAAATCGATTTCGCGACCATCCTTAGTGCGTAGGTAATGTAAATTGCCGCGTACACCCTCAACATCGTGCAACCTTTGCATTTCTTTAAGGAGCGATGCCGCAACTAAATTTTCATAACGAACGGCAGGCTCACCACGGACTTGAGCAATATCGTAAAAATAGAACTTAGGTTCTTTACGAATAGCTCGTGCCATATTTTTATGAAAGGGTGTGACGCGAAAAATGACAAAGAGGTCTTCGAGGAGCTCAAGCCAGTGGGCAATTGTCTTGGGATCTTTTTGCAGTTGCGTTGCTAGACTTGCATTGGAGACAGCAGTCCCTACCCTCTCGGCAAGAAGGGAAATTAAAATTTCGATGCTTTTCAAGTCACGGACAACTTCCATATCAAGAAGATCTTGGCGCAAAATTAGATCTAGATGGCTTGCCCGCCAACGATTATAATAGCTTTTTTGTCCGCGCAAGAACGGCTCCGGAAAACCACCAACCTCAAGAAGTGTCGAAAATGCTTCTTCCTGTTCAATGGATTTTTTGAGGGAGAGTTCTTTCAGATCGAAGGGATGCAATCGATAATTAAAATGTCGGCCAGCAAGGGAATCGCCTGTTTTTTTGAACTGTGTGAGCCGAGCACTGCCTGTCACCAAAAGGCGCGGGCGCGTTCCTTCTTTGTCATAAATTCCTTTGATCCAAGCTTTCCATCGTTTCATTTTGTGAAGTTCGTCAAAAATCAAGAGCTGTTTCTGTCTATTCCATTCGCCTTTTGCTAAATGGGCACGGTCTTCAGCAGAATCAAAATTGAAATATTGAGCTTCCGCAAATAGATCCTTTGAAAGTGTTGTCTTGCCAGATTGACGAGGCCCCGCCAGAACTACGATTTTACTATCAAGATCTTTTTTGATCGCATCAGTTAAATCTCTTTTTATCATCCGTCCATTATGGATCGTATTCCCGAAAAGTCAAGGCCAATCGGGAATACAGTCTTGAATGGTCAAGGCTGGATAGAATATCATGTGGCACTTCATTTGCACCTAATTTAAATTGGGGAATATCAGAAATATAGCTGAAGCCACAGCCTTTTTTTGTCGATCTCCTAGAACACGACAAAAAGCTACACAGGCGCGTTTCATTCTGATACGGGGGGAGCTTGAATACTAAATTTGCATCACAACTTATTCTTGTGATGGGATTGATTTTCCTTTTCAACAATTGTGGTAAAGGATTTAAGTCTCTTGATTTTAACTCGCAAAGCTCACAAGGTCTTCCAACGCCAACTCCGACGCCAACGATTCCACCAACTGCAACGCCGACTCCAACCCCACGCCCTAGCCCAACTCCGACACCAACGATTCCACCAACCGCAACACCTACTATCACTCCAACTGTACCCCCATCATCAACACCGCTCCCGCCACAAATCTGCCGAGGAGCACATTGCTTGCGAGACGCTGCCGCAGCACTGTCTGAGGGGCAAACGGCGGCTTTTGATATTGGAACTTTTGGTGATAATTGGGTGAACGGCTTTGATCTGGCCTGGAACCACCGACTGACATGGGATCCAAATCGCCGACAACTCCATATGCAGGGAAAGCGTCACGCCAGCGTTGGCAACGATGCAAGATATATTCGCTACTCAGCAGACACGAACACTTGGGAACTGATGGTTCACGTAAGTGGTCCATTATGGCCGCTCGGCCGACAATCGGGCCACGCTTACGATGCAGGAACTGTAGATACCAGCAACGGTCGCTTTTATTACCTGCCACTCTATGGCTTTCAGTTCGCTTATTTTGACCCAAACAATACATTTGATGGTCAGTACATAGATAGAAGCGGTGCCATCGCTTCCTTTTCAAACTTTCACCCCCATTGGTTTGCTGCAGGCCGTACGATCACGCCACAAAACAACTGGCACACAACGGGTCCATTTGCGTTAGCGTATCACCCTAACCTGTTCGGCGTCGGAAGACCCGGGTTTGTCATTCCATCACCACCATTTGGAAGCGTCAGCTTTTTCAATCACACCAGCGATCAGTGGTCAGATTTTCGATTACCATCCAGCAGCAGCACAAATGGCGCTGCAGTCTATGTTCCACAAATGGATGCCGTCGTGTTTAGTTACGGCGCGAGCAACGGTACAATGTACGGCGTGCGCCGTAATAACGACGTATTCAGCATGGGGACAGCCCCTTCCGGCGGCATACCAGGCGGCGGCACAGGAAGTAACAATTCCGCACGACTGATGGATGGACCCAATGGCCTTGCAGTTCTTCTTGAAAACACCACCTCCGGGCCCGCACGCGTATGGCAATATCGAACATCTGACAATTCATGGGTTAACACCGGCGTGACACACAGATTCAGTGAACTATCCGGCAACAGGGACAAAGTTTGGTTGTCCTCATATATCCCTGAATACAACATTTATCTGATGATTGCTCCATACTCAAATTCAGGAGTATCAGAGCGGCCAAGATGCTTTATTTGGAAGCCTAATTTTTGACAAAGGGGATGGCATGAATACTAAATACGTTTTGCAAATTGTAATTTTGACGGGATTAATTTTCCTTTTCAACAATTGTGGTAAAGGATTTAAGTCTCTTGATTTTAACTCGCAAAGCTCACAAGGCCTTCCAACACCAACTGTGCCACCAACCGCAACCGCGACTCCGACTCCGACTCCGACAATTCCACCGACTCCGACTCCACGCCCCAGCCCAACTCCAACGCCGACATGTAGCTGTACGCCCACTCCGACGCCGACAATTCCACCAACCGCAACTCCAAACCCAGATTCTCTTCCCACCAAACCCGCATGGTATGATGCTCTTCCTGTCGGTGTGTGGACAGCAATTGGTACCAATACTACCAGCAGCGTGAGATTTTCACCTGATTATACATATCCCTATAACTCGACGAATACTGGATTTAGTTCAATTATGGATGCGTGGAGCGGGGGAGCATTCGCACGACGAATGGGAAATAGCGGAACCTTGCTTGTTTATGGCGGCGGTCACCAAGACTATTGGGGAAATGATGTCTATGGATTTGATATGGAATCTCAAACCTGGCGACTGGTTTCACAGCCTTACACCGGCGCTATAAACTTTCCTTTGGCTGAAGGTCTTTTTCCAGATGGCACGCCAGGACCGTTTCATAGCTATAACCTTTTGCAATACGATCCAAGTGAAAACAATTTTTATATTTTTGGTCGCGAATACAACAATATTGGTGGCTACGTTTACCCTTACTTTAGCTATTTGAATTTAGCACAGCCACGACTGACAAACCGAGCCAATTGGACCAATTTGTCATCATCCGTGCGCAATTCGGCAGGCGCTGAAAACTCTTCCTGCTATGACCAAGATACGAATACATTTTGGATGTTTGGATCAGGCAGAAGCCTCACAAAATTCGACATCGCCACCAAGACGGCGACCTCATACATAAACTACAAGGACGACGGTTACGGTTCAACGGCAGATTGCGCAAAAGGTCTTTATGTTTATACCTCGGGCGGCAGCTCAATTCGCGCACGCGACTTGTCAGCACCAGCGCAGGACAGCTTTACCCTCGCGTCTGTTTCAGTTTCAAGTGACCCCGGGTTTTCATGGTCTAATCGTCGGCAGGCATTTATCCATTGGATAAATGGGGCCGCCGTAAATGAATTCCGATATCTTGGTGGCAACGCTCGATCGCCAAGCGCGTGGACATTCCAAAGCTTGGGGATCACAGGTTCGGGCGCAGCCATTCCACAACGCAACAGCAATGGGACCTATGGCCGATTTCGGGTCGTAGAATTTAAAGACGGATCAGAAATGGCGATTGTCGTGAACTCGGTCAATGGACGAGTCCACGTTTTCAAAATGCCCTAAGTTTTTGCAGCTAATGCGGCAACAAACATCCTTGAATGGTTACGTCGATTTCGCTTTTTTCGTTTAAGCAATAGTACAACCAATATGTCTGCTGCCCATAAGAAACGCCTTGTTCAAAAATAATATTTCCGTTTTCGTCCACTTCGCACGGATTATTCATTGTACATTTCTGGCCGTCCTCATTGCCCGTATTGTTGACGCCGATGATTGTGCGTCCACCCGATACCACAATTGGGGAGCCCGACGTCCCGCCAATGGTTTCACAGCCTGGGCGCGAATATCGTAGCGATTCTTTCCATGTCCAACTGTCTTCTTTTAATAGGTTTACAAATCGTTCAACATAACAGGAATAGCCTCGCTGCCAGTAACCCGAAATTACATCCATTGCCGTGCCTTCAGCGGCACGTTCCGACGCCATCACAAGCGGACGAATATTATATTTTTGAAAAATTTGGGCATAGGTTTCCGTCAAACGATAAACCGACAAATCAGTCAACGTCATTGTCCCATACTCTATTCGGTTTGCATAAACAGTACCAATAACTGATGTTCCTGCAGGATTTAGCAAGCCAAAACTACGACTGGCAGTTTTGCGAAAAACGAACTGGTCTGGCTGTAAAAAACTACCGCCCAGGCAATGGCCATTAGTTAAAATAAGACCGAAATCCGTATCTGACGCGTTTTCAAATTTAAACAAACTCCCAGAGCAATTTGATAACTTCACAATGCCCTCAAAATTATAGTTTGTCGTAAACGACGTTGGCAGCTCCAGCATTTCTTTTTCATACGGAAGCGGTAACGCATATGCCTGACCTACCAATAATAAAATAAATGAAAAAATGAATTTCATGATCCCCCCTGACAATTTCACTAGTACTGTATACTGCCCTTAAGGCCAGGGCTAGCTTTTATACATTAAGATCAAAAATAATTCGAAAAAAACCGAAAAAAGCTTATGAATCTCAAGCAGTACGTCAAAGATGTCGGCTTTGAAATAGGTATTTTGATCTTTGTGGTCATGGTCGGATCGATTTACATAAACGCTACTCAATTCATGAGCATTTCAAAATCCATCGAACGCTCCAATATGGTTTTGTCTGAGCTGTACAGCACCATTGTGCTTGTTGAACGCGCCGAGACCAGTCAGCGAGGTTACGCTATTTCCGGCAACGCCGACTTTTTCACCCCATATAAAAATTCTGTCGCCGAATTGAATGCAAAGATGAAGGCATTAGATGCCTTGCTGACTGACAATGAGGTTCAACTCGAACGGTTAAACCGACTGCGTTCACTGATTAAAACACGGGTTGAAAAAATGGATACCGTGATGAAACAAGATCAGCTTGGATCTACCCTTGTCGCAACAGAGCTTGTCCCACAAGACGCGGGCAACGAAATCACGGAGCAGATCCGTAAGCTTTCTCTGGAAATTGAACAAGACGAAAAGGCCCTTCTTGCAGAAGATATCGCAATGGGTGAATCTGCGGGCCGAAGCATTGCCTTACTTCTTATCTTGGGTTGTGTATTTGTTTTGAGCTTGATTATGCTTGGTCGCAGCGTCATTAAACAGGATATTAAAGATCTCAAGGAACAGGACCTTCGCGTTCAAGATCATGCACGTATGTTGGAACGATCTCGCGATGAATTACAGCAGCAAACGCAAGTGCTGAATTCAATTATCAACAGCATGAGCGATGGACTGGTGGTCACAAACGAAAAGGGCTCCTTCACACATATTAATCCCGCCGCAGAAAGAATTTTAGGCCCCGGATCCTCCCGTGTACCACCACAGGACCGCGCAGAAAAATTGGGGTTTTACAAAATTGATACGGGCAAGCTTTATGATTCCCACGAACTGCCGTTTGAACGCTCTATCAATGGGATCGATACGCAAGACGAAGAAATGAAAATTGTAAATAAGTTTAACCCCGCAGGCACCATGATCAGCGTCAATGCCGGTCCGATCACTACGCACACTGGTGAAATCACCGGAACTTTTACCGTATTCCGCGACATCGGAAAAAGAAAATCAACAGAAGAAGCTTGGCAACGCGCTCGGGAAGCGGCAATTGAAAGCTCGCGATTAAAATCAGAGTTCCTAGCGACTATGAGCCACGAAATCCGTACGCCGATGAACGGTATTATTGGCATGTCGACTCTACTGTTGGATACAAAGCTTGAAGCAGAACAGTCCGAGTTCGCCACGACAATTAAAAAATCAGCTGAATCGTTATTGACCTTGATCAATGGAATTTTAGATCACTCGAAAATCGAGGCTGGAAAACTTGTACTTGAATTGCACGAATTCGATCTAAAAAAACTGATTCAAGACACCTTCGAAACCTTTAGGTTCACAGCAAGCGAAAAAAATTTGAATTTTGAATTGAAATTGGAACAAGATGATCCTTGGCACGTGAGGGCTGATCGAGGAAGAATCAGACAAATCATAGTAAATCTTTTGGGTAATGCTATCAAATTTACTCAAAAAGGCAGTGTTGTTCTAAAAATTCAAAATATAAAGCAAATCGAAAACAAAATTCGATTTCGTTTTGAGGTCCATGACACCGGTATTGGGTTAAAAGACGCCGACAAAAAAAATCTTTTCACACACTACGGTCAAACACAAGAAGGCATGGCGTATGGCGGAACAGGATTGGGACTTGCAATTTGTAAAGACCTTGTTCAGATGATGTCCGGTGACATTGGCGTGATCAGTGAACCCGGCGTGGGTTCTACATTTTGGTTTGAAATTGAAGCCGAAAAGGTTGAGCACCTTGAACACGTTGAAAAATCAACAGGAATTGTCGCCGCTTCGTTTGTGGGCCGCATACTTGTTGTTGAGGATCAACCCGTGAACCAGCAAGTTGCTTTGAAATTTTTAGAGAAAATGGGACTGCATCCGGAAATGGCAGAAAACGGTCTGGAAGCCGTCGAATTAGCAAGAAAAGCGAAATACGACATGATTTTCATGGACTGCCAAATGCCCGTGATGAATGGGTACAACGCAACACTCAAAATTCGCGAACTTGAAACTGAAACAAATCAACGCACACCGATTATTGCACTGACGGCAGAAGGCTCAAGTGGCGAAAGAAATAAGTGCCTTCAGGTCGGAATGGACGATTTTCTTAGTAAGCCGCTTGAATTTGCAAAGCTTGCCGACATAATAAAAAAATGGCTTTCGAAAAAAGACGAAACGATCGATTTTACGGCGCTAGACAAATTATCTGAATACGACGTTAAAGACCAAAGTCTAGTTTCTATCCTGATAGATGAATACGTGAAATCCGGTCCTAAATCCATCGAAGAACTGCGGACTGCGGCCCAGAATTCTGATCTAAACAGTCTAACGCAAGCGGCACATGGATTTAAGTCGAGCAGTGCGACCCTCGGCGCAATGAGACTGGCCCAATTATGCCAAATGGTGGAGCGCTTTGAAGCAATCCCAGAAAACATTTTTGAAAAAATCAGCGTGATCGAATTAGAGTACGAAAAGGCAAAAAAAGAATTGTTAGAGTCCCAGCTTAAGTCCCGTAAAGCGGCGTGACTGGACTTCCGATTTAGATAGGTAAAGGAGTCGGTAAGGTGGCACGAATATTAGTTGTAGATGATCAAAAATCCGCCCTGCTCGCACTGGATAGCATTCTCACCAAACACGATCACGTCGTCGTAACTGCAACAAATTTTTACGATGCTATGGAGTATCTAAAGACCCAACCCATTGACCTCATGATCACTGATGCCGTCATGCCCGGAATATCTGGATATGATTTAATTAAAACGGTCCGCAACGACGGTAAATACGCAAAGCTTGGAATTATCATGGTGACAGGCCGACGCGAGAAAAAAGACGTTCAACGTAGCGTTGAAGCCGGCGCTGACGATTACGTTGTAAAGCCAATTGATCCCGATATTCTTATGGGTAAAGTTAAAGGCCTGTTGAGCAAACGCAGCACCAGTTCTGCCGGTTTTTATGATTGCCCAGTACACTTCGACGCAAAGTGGATGGGAAACACCCAAGTGGTCTCTATTTCCGAAATGGGTATGACACTGACAACGACACTACAAATGCCAATCGGATTCAAAGTCCAAGTCGATTGCGAGCTTTTCAAATTAATCGGTATCGAGATACCAACATTAAGAATAACAAACTGTACCCTACAAGATACTAATTCACAAATGTTTATAATCCACGGACACTTTGTAGGTTTGAGCGAAAAAGAGCTTCAGTTCATCCGCCTTTGGCTTTTCAAAAAGAAAGATACAGCTGCATAGCTCAAATCTTATGCTTCACCTTTGGTACTATTTTAAACGTAAAACCCAGCAAACATTCAAGCCTGTCATTTTAATCACAGGATGCTCGTCAGGAATTGGCTTAGCAACTGCTAAGCAGCTAAATAAAATTAAGGACTATCGGGTTATAATAACTGCTCGAAAAGAATCTATTAAAATGCTTCATGATAAATTTCAAGAAAGCGAACGCTTTCTTATTCGCACGCTTGACGTCACGGATGAAAAGTCACGCAATAGCTTAATTCAAGAAATTTCAAAAAAATGGGGTGGAATAAACATTCTGATTAATAATGCCGGAATAACATATCGTTCAGTTGTGGAACACATGACCGACGCGGATGAATTTGCACAAATGACGACAAATTATTTGGGGCCCGTTGGATTAATTCGCGCGGTTTTGCCTTATATGCGCGAAAAAGGGCGTGGAAAAATTATTAATATATCATCAGTGAGCGGAATGTTGGCAATGCCGACTATGGCGTCTTATACTGCTTCAAAATATGCCCTTGAGGGCATGAGCGAAGCCCTGTGGTACGAAACCAAACCCTTGGGAATAAACGTGACCCTCGTGCAGCCGGGATTTATTCACTCTCAATCTTTTAAAAAGGTTCACTATACTGAATATTCAAAACCTGAAGAAAGCAGCTCCGGCCCCTATTCCGATTATTATGCAAACATGACTCCGTTTATCGAAAAGCTCATGAAACTAAGCTGGGCCACACCCGATAAAATCGCAAAACTCATACTCAAAGTAATTCGCACTGAAAATCCGCCGCTGTGGATCCCTGCGACCTTTGATGCTTTTATTTTTTACTATATTCGACGAATCCTACCACGTCGCTTACTGCTACCATTTTTGTTCTGGGCTCTGCCAGGCGCACGCAAATGGGGTCATGGGTATACTCGCAAGCGGGATCATTAAATCAATCGTCACATTTGACAGTTTTTCACTGTCTTGGCGCGTCAATTAGAATGAGGTTTCCACTACAACTGTTTTGAACTACAACAGTGCCATCAACCTTAAGGGGGCACTAATGAAAATAAAATTTCTTGGTCTTTTTTTAGTTTTAACAATGTTATCTGCAAAAACCCAAGCTCAAACTCTACTTCCTGGGCTTGTGGAAATCCCTTTGACAAAGGCCTACATTCCTATGGGTTTTGACAGTAACGACCGTATTCAATTCGTTGTCGAAGGTTCCTTGCCAGATACCTGCTACAGACTTGGCCCAACAGAGATCCAATATGATGAAACTACAAAAAAAGTCGCAGTCCAGCAACGCGCCTACTTGTACCGCAACCAAAATTGTATGCAGGTACTAATCCCATTCAACAAAACCATCGAACTTGGGTTATTGAAAGATGGAAACTACAAAATCACAGATGGTAAATCGGGCGAATATCTCGGAACGCTTCCCGTAGCGAGTGCCGCGCCAAACGATGAAGGGCCAGATGATTACTTCTACGCCATTGTTGAGGATGCGCACCTGGGTGTAACCGAAGGTCAAAGAGGCGTTGTAATTCGCGGCCTACTTCCAAGCGCATGCTGGAAAATCAAAGAAATGAAAGTTCTGGTTGAAAGCGAAAATGTTATTACGATCCTTCCTATTATGGAATACGCAGCAAGAGATTGTGCGCCGATAACCATCCCACTACTTACAACCGTAAGCTTGCCCGCGAACTTAAAAAAAGGCCGCTACCTGATTCAAGTGCGTTCCTTGAACGGCCAGTCAGTTAATAAATTATTTGATCTATAACATCACTTCGGTCGGAGGACATGGCACACATGTCCCCCGTTACGTTCGAAATAATTTTGATGATATTCTTCCGCCTTAAAAAATTTTTTGTGCGGCGCTATTTGGGTTGCAGCCTTCTCTTTAAACACGCCTGACTTATCAAATTCCTCTTTAGAAAGTTCCGCGGCTTTTCTCTGTTCATCGTTGCGATAGAAAATTACAGATCGGTATTGCGTTCCAATGTCGACGCCTTGACGATTTTTTTGTGTGGGATCATGTAAGCGCCAAAAATATCCCAGCAGCTCTTTATAAGATATAATTTTTGGATCATATTCCACTTGTACAACTTCCGCATATCCCGATGTTCCTGTTTTTACGATGTTATAAGTTGGATTGTCGATCTCTCCGCCCTCGTAACCAGAAACGGCGTCTACAACGCCTTTTACATCTTTCAAAATATGCTCGACCCCCCAAAAGCACCCTGCGCCGAATGTTGCAAACTGTGTGCGTCCAACTGATTTACCCTCTGTTTTATTTGCAAATAAACTTTTGTATTCTTCGTAACCTTCCTGCTCCAGTCGATCTGCTGGAATAAATTTTAATGCTGCCGAATTAATACAGTATCGAAGACCGCCCTTATCCCGTGGACCATCATTGAACACGTGGCCAAGATGAGCATCGCCATACTTGCTCCGCACTTCCGTGCGAGCTATTCCGAGTTTATTGTCCAGTTCTGTTTCAATATATTTTTTTTCGATGGGCTTTGTGAAGCTCGGCCATCCCGATCCTGAATCGTATTTGTCTGTGGAGCTAAACAGTGGTTCACCTGAAATTACATCCACGTAAATACCGGGTTCTTTATTGTCCCAATACTTATTTTTAAAAGCCAGCTCGGTATTATCCATGCAGGTCACACCATATTGTTCGTCTGAAAGTATTTTTTTAAGCTCTTCCTTCGAAGGTTTTTTGAACGATTTCGGATCCCATGCCATAGTTTGAATGCTCCCTAATAAAATAAAAATCGCTAAGAATTTCATAGCAAAATGATATGAAACTCTGAGCGATAATTCATTAGAAAATATTTATAAACAAGCTAGCGCATTTCAGGGTCTTTTAATTCCCTATGTATTCGAAAGCGTTGAGCCTTCCATTTATCAAGCTGACGGCGTACACGCTCAAAAAGCTTATGGCTCATGGCATTGATAGTGAGGTCCTCAGCCCGAGCAAAAAAACGACCCGCACGGGAGTAAATATTAACCATTCCCTTAAACACACGCCCTGTTTTTGAGAAACTGACTTTAAGTACAGAATCACTGGGCGATTCGTGTTGAAGTCCGTGGACAATCCCTTTCAAATACGTTTGCAAAGCAGCACTATGCGGGAAGTTTTTATAGTGAATCTGTACTGTTTCATCTTTTGGATTCTCTGGCTCAACCAGATTAATGTTTTTGACATGCACCATATATTTACCTCCTGTATGCACTTAGACGCTACCATCGCGACCATAGGTTTCAGAGAACAATTTATTTTTTGAAATTTTTGCGCCTTCGGCCTCAAGAATGATCATTCTTTGGAAGAAAGCTTCAATCTTTCTAAAGGTCGCCAGCCTCGAAAGATTTCCAGCCAAAACTTTCTTTAACGGCGTTTTCAACAGGCCAAAAACCCATCCCAGGTTGACCCGCAGAATACACAGGACTTCCAATTGCGGTCACATTTGTTGTGTTTACTAGGCTTCCATTTTTATAAACTCGAAGGGTGCTTCCTGCAATCTGGACCATCAGCACATCTCCGTCCCTCGGGGCGCCAATTCCTGGGTCACCGCTGTCGTACATGGTCGTATAATCGCCCAAAGAACCATTCCAACGAACGATAGCTAAGTAACCCGTAATTCCCCACATAACTTCATACCCACGCGCATTGCGGGCAACAGTTTGCCAACGCAAATGCAGTTCGATTTCATGTTTCCCATTGGCATTGTAATTTGCCGCACGATACACAACGCCCCTTGCATACTGGTTGGGGGCAAACGTCATAAACGCTGGATTGATACAGGCAATGCTATCGGCATAGCGAGATCCCTCAGCATCGGATAACGAAGCGGCATACGCCCTGCCAGGAATCGTCTGTACATCGTGCCAATTCAAACCGACCGCTTTGCCATTGATCCATTTCCCACTTTCAGAAATTGGGTTCTCTGATGCAGGAAAATTCGTGCTGTAGACGGCCTTGGAAGAACTCGGCGTAGGTGTAGGAGTTGGTGTGGGTGTCGAGGTCGGCGTGGATGTTGGGGTCGGCGTACGGGCCGGTGTTGAGGTCGGGGTTGCTGTTGGAGCTACCGTGGGCTGTGGCGTAGCTGTCAGCGTAGGACTTGGCGTTGGAGTTTGTGTAGGAACCGGCGTCCCGAAGGAATTTTCATTTTTAAATTGAACGGATTTGAAACCTTGGCCACAGTTGTTAAAAACAAAGATCATTCCAATAGCGACTGAGATGCCCCAAATGTATTTCATCTTTCCCACAGTCTCTTTTCGGCACACTCGACTAAATCCTCGAATACAAAATTAGCATTTGCTTCTCAAAATGAGACAATTTAAAATATATACGTTTATGGCCTTTCCACGCGAAGCCCCAAATGTGGGCAATTTATTTTTAGATGATGATTTACTGCAATCTTACTTAAAACGCTTTTATTCAGAGCAAGATTATACGGACATATCAAAAGACCTCACCCGCTTTGGCAAGCGCACCATCAAAGAATTGCCCGCTTTGGCAGATGCAGCTGAAAAACATCCACCCAAAATCGTGAAAGGCACGGTTGTTGTTCACCCTGCTTGGAAAAAATTAAATGCAATTTCTGCCGAAGAAGGCATCGTCGCCATTGGTTACGAACGCAAATACGGTCCATATTCTAGGCTTTTCCAGCACGTAAAGACCTATTTGTTCCATCCAGTCAGCGCTTATTACACATGCCCTCTTGCTATGACTGATGGAGCCGCCAAACTCATAGAGGTTTATGGCGATGAGGGCTTAAAAAACAAAGCCTACAAAAACCTCACAAGCCGTGACATCAAAAAATTTTGGACATCTGGCCAATGGATGACAGAACGCAGTGGTGGCTCTGACGTAAGTGGTTCAGAAACCATTGCTCGCTTTGTGAAAGGTGAATGGCGCCTTTACGGAGAAAAATTTTTCACTTCCGCCGTCACTGCGCAAATGGCTATGACGTTGGCAAGAATTGAAGATGAAAATGGAAAAACTATTCCAGGCAATCGGGGCATTAGCCTATTTTACATCGAAGTTTACTCTTCGCCTGGGAAGCTTAACAATATCAAAGTTCTTAAGCTTAAAGATAAGTTGGGCACACGGGCATTGCCCACTGCTGAATTGAAACTGAATGGTACGAAAGCTGCTTTAGTTGGAAAGCCCGGCGAAGGTGTAAAAGAAATTTCAACCTTATTTAACATCACACGCATTGATAATGCATTGGCTGCGATTGGCACCGCCAGATATATGCTTGCATTGGCCGAAGATTATGCAAAAAAACGCACAGCCTTTGGTAAACCGATCAAAGATCACCCACTACACGCACAAACCTTGCTTGATATGCAGTGTGAATTCCACGCAGCCTTCCATTTAACTTTTTTTGTATCCCGACTGCTTGGCCAAGCAGAACACGCTGGCGAAAAACATACACCGCTATTGCGAGTGATGACTCCCCTTACTAAACTGTACACGGCTAAACAAAATTTAAAGATTACCAGCGAATTACTGGAAAGCTTTGGCGGGGCCGGATACATGGAAGATTCTGGCATTCCTGTGCATTTCCGCAATTCACAGACCTTGTCAATTTGGGAAGGCACCACCAACATTTTAAGTCTCGATGTATTGCGCGCTTTGCATCGCGAATCTTGTTTAGATCCCTACATAAAAGATCTGAATGAACGCTTGGGATCTATTTCTTTGCCTGAGCTCAACGAGGCCGCCTCAAAAACTATCAATGAAGCACAAAAGTTTGCTGAAAATCTAAAAAATATTTTACGCAAAGACGGATCAGAGCAAGAGCGCCTAGCTCGACGGGTGGCATATTCAATGGCACGCCTGACTATCGCATCACTCCTGCTTGAGCATGCAAACGTGACCAAAGAAAATGCCTATGTTTTAACAGCCAAGCTCTGGTGTGAAAAGAACCTTGCCTTGATTCAATAGTTTGCTAATCTGCCTGGATCAATAATTTTTTTAGATCATTCAGTTCTCGCTGGCAAAGATCAACCTTCGCCTCATTCAACGCCAACAAGACTTCAAACTTCGACATCGATCGCCAGCCCGGAGTTCTCAGTAAAAAGCCAGAATTCAAAAACCGATGCCACAGGCTTCCATCCATTCCAGCAAGTTCTTCTGAAATGGACTGGTCCAAAATTTGTTGAGCCGAATCATAAGCGTAAAACAATCGACCCTTTTCAAAATTATCTCCCTTGTCTTGTACTTCTTCATTATTTTTTATGAGTTCGGTATTGGCCTTGGGACCATCAGCGTCGTTGACTGTCCATTGTATTGTTGCGTTGGTGCCCGTTAAGATCGCAACCCAAATTTCTTTTAAGTAGCCAGCAAGTCCGGCTTCGTACACAATAGGACTTATTAAGTGTAAGATATTCAATTAGATTAGATTAGATTAGATTAGATTAGAGACAAAGTATCCTACGGCACGAATTTTTCATAATGTTAAAAAAAACTATTAACGCTACAGGAGCCATTGTCATGAAAACCTTGTTAACTTTTTTCTTTGCTTTTTTGAGTTCAAAAGCGGGTCTGACAAAAATGCGTACTTTAAAAAGCGTCGGTAGCAAAACCCGGCTCGTCACCGCTACCGATGGTAATATTTGGCGGTATCGGTAACCGCCACATTTCGTAGTGTTATCGATACAGGTTCAAAATTAAAAAATTGAAAATCCCTAAGCGATTTAAATAGGTAACGACACTTTTTCTCAGCAGCAATCGAGCAACTCACTTTCGGAATTTACATTTCTTCGGCGCATTCGTGGGCACCGA
>CAUJEF010000061.1 GCA_963169515.1 Bdellovibrionota bacterium | reverse complement strand
GGGGTGCTACCTCCGCGGGAAATATCCAAGGTGGGAACATGGGGCGGTGAAACATCTCGACCCGTTATGCTGATAGCGGATTCCACATTAGAACAAAAACGCAAGCTCGAACGTCGATTTGGATCCCCGCTTAAACTATGGACCGATGCCGATACGTCGTCTTATGAGGGGGCGCCTCTGGCCTATTCGATTGATAGTCCTCTGAAAAACTTGATTTTTATTGATACGCCGTCATTTGACGTCAAATCAGAAAGACCCGTGGCGGATCAAGCAACTCTGTGGGCCGATGTCGTGATGTTTGTTTTTTCGACTGAAAACTATAAAAGTGAATCCAACCTGGAATACATTCGGCAAAAATTCACTGAGATGGGAAACCGAAAATCTATTTTGGTTTATCGGGCTGGCCCCAGAGTGTCCGAAGAACAGGCTGTCTTACATATTCATGAGGTCGCACACGCCATTTATCCAAAAGCACAAGGTGAAATGCCGTCATCCGTACTCGGTTCCTATGCTATTATGAACCAAAGCGGCCCGCCCGAGCTTACCCCAATTGGCCAATCACCAAAGTTTGATAAACTTATTTTAGATCTTGATCATTCCGCGGAATCGATCAGAAAAAATGCAATCGAAGAGAGCATGGATGTGATTGCCGATGAGTTGGCCCAAAAAATCCGTATTGATCAGCAGCAAAACGAAGAACTTGAAATTTATCGCAGCGCTTTAAGCGCGCTTTTAAAAGACAACTTAGACCAAGTAATCGGTGTTTTTCCTTATAATGAACTAGGTCGTGATTTGGAACACTACTGGTTTGGTCAAACACACGGTCTGCGTGGCCTTGGTCGTTGGATCGCTCACCCCCTTCGCCAATTGCGTGGAACTCGGGAAGCAACTCTTCATGTTTCGTCCCAGGGCACCAAAGAGGTCGAACGATACCTGGAAGGCGTCGTTACTGGCGTTGTAACACAGTTCTTGCTTGCAACAGCCCAAGGTAATATTCGAATTCGAACCACGACCAAAGAATTTGAGCGCCTTCGATCAGAAATAGAAGATTATCGATTGCAAAATAATATTCAAGGGGACACGCATCCGAGTATTCAATTTGTTGATAAAAGCACCGCCATTGTGCATCTTGCCGACCCCGGATATTTGCACCAGCAATTAAAAGAATATCGAGATCGTGATTGGGTTCGTATTAAAGAACAAGCAAAAAATGAAGTCCTACGGGATTTTTACGGACTGACGGCTCAGATCCAGGGCGAATTCACTGAAGCGGCTGCCACGCGATTAAAAGACCGAACCATTACAAAAAAATCAGCTGGCGTAATCTATCCACTTATGAGTGTCGTGCCAACGCTTGCAGCTGTAACATTTATTATAGCCGACAAACGAAGTCTTTTGGACATTGGATCGATGCTCGCAATTTTCGGTGCCCATCAGGCAGCCCGATTTTTTGTGTACCTTGACGAAAAAAATCTAAAATCAGACTGGATGCGCGTTATAGACGACTGGTACGGACGACGTCAACGGCCACGCATTGATACTATTTTAAGAAAATATCTTGTAAACGCTATCAACACAAAAAAACCGGAAAGCTTGCAGCTCAAGCGTGTGGAAGATGCAATTGAAACCCTAACGAAGCCACCTGTCGAAATTGAACCTTAAAATGCATCCAAGCTGCGCTCGCGGGCGCGATCCAAGCAATACCCCAACCCGCGCGAATTAGTGATTGTCAGACCAAAGCGTTTTAGTTTGTGACGAAGATGATGGATATGGACATCTAAGTTTCTTCTGGTTAAAGATCTTTCCTCAAAAACCATTTGCTCGAGCCGCGCTCGCAAGCAGATGTTACCGGCATCAGAAAAAAGGATATTTAAAACTTTAAACTCTGTTGGCGTAAGGTTCACCCGTTCCCCGTTTACTTTTGCAGTGAAATTTGAAAAATTTATTTCAATACCATATGAATTTTTAATTTCCTGCACCAGATCCCCCAACCTGTTCGAGTGTCTCACGTATACTTATTGTATATCTTTTATAATAAATCAATTTAGTTTAGTTTAGCTATAAAAAATAGTATAAATTAATACTAATCAAATCGTTACTTGTTGATGTTACTGGACCCGACGCTGACCCTTGCCAATTTAGATATTCGGGGATCTGGGTTTGTGCTCGCCACCCGTAAAATGGCCTGTATTTCAGGCTTTAATGAGGCATTGGTTTTTAACATTCTTAGCGCCATAACTTGGGGATAAATCAAGGTAATATCGTCAGTATTTTCAGATATATGGCAATTCGTCATGCTTAAACATTTGGGCTCAGTTATAACCTCGCGGAAAAACTCTAAATCGTTTACAGACTGAATATTCCGCCCAAGCAGAAACACTATTGTGCCTCGTTCGTTGCGTTTTTCTGGCTTCAGACCATGATATAGTTTACGAAATTCGGCCTTATCATTCTCTTCTAAAACTTTAAGCTCCGAGTCATAACGCGGGTCATTGTCATTTTTATTTTCTAGCAACTTTATAAGTAGATTTGTTTTTTGATTCCAGTTTGACGCAGGCTTTTTAATAACTGTCACCGCGGTTGAGAACGACGGAGCCTGATCGTCAATTTCCAGCTGTGGAGAAACCGTTGTTGGAATTGGCGCATTTACTTCCTCTGAAACTAACGTCTTTTGTCTTTGCAATACAAAAATTAGTCCCAACAAGATAAGGCTAGTAGAGATCGCGCTGTAAATCTTTTTTCGCTTCTGCATTGGTTATTCTTTCCAGCTGATCATCACCGTAAATTCCGGCATCCATTTTTACTTTCTCATTACAGTTAACACAGTATTTCTGAATATTTTTAAGCAACACCACCGAGCTGCCATAGGAACCGATCGGTGTTTCATCGCAACCAGGTAATCCCTGAAGCGGAGTTTGCGTCCAAATACTCACTCGATCATGTCCGTTTTCATCTAAATATGGAGTGGGACAATCTATATGTGGCCAGTTTTCATTTTCGTCTTCGGTATGGCGGGCTTCATGATACACAACCATGAGCCTGGCAATTTGTGGGTGGCTCAGCTTTGTATAGTTTTTTGTAATAAACATATTATCTGTATGCGTTCCCCCTGAACTGACCCCGGGCCACACACAAGCAACGGCAGACGCGCTCCCGCAGGTTCCGGCGCCGACAACTGAGACTCGGCTTTCAAAAAATTTTTTATAATCGGATCCTGAAACATCGCCAAAAACATTTTTATGAAGTTCTGATACGGCTTCCCCACTTACGCTGTAAAAAAAATCGAGGTCTTGAATCATTTGTTTTTGAATATCCATAGGAACGCCACTCTGAAACTCCAACGCACCCGCTGACAATGAAACGAATAAACCTGTGAAAAGTATTAATTTTGACATCCCATCACCCCCCGGCGATAGAACGCTTATAGTAACTGCTAAACCAAAAAGCAAAAAGATAAGTATAATGACAGATATAAGTTCTGGTTATACCGACCGTATAAAAAAGTAGATGACGCCGGGGCCGATCACAAGCACCCAAACCGGAATTTTTTTGACAAACAACATGAGAGCGAGTGTTACAAAAACAACAATAATTTCAAGCGGATCTAACTGTAACTGTAATGCGATTTTTAAGCATGCCGCTGCGATAGCACCGATAGCGGCTGCCAGCGAGCCTGTCGAAAAAAGTGTGATTTTTGAAAACCGAGAAACATAATCCACCGCCCTAGGAAACCATGTCAGCATATTCACTGTGCTTGCTAGAAATATTCCAACTGTTGCGGTAAGCGCACCCGCGAACCCTGCCACCTTAAAACCTAAAAAGGTAGCCGTGATTGCAACCGGCCCTGGGCTCACTTGTCCAATCGCAAGACCATTCATAAAATCCGTATGGTTTAGCCAGCCTAAATAGTTCACAAAATCATATTCCATAAGCGGAATAATTGCGAGACCGCTTCCAAATGTAAATGCACCCGCCTTAAAGCACGTCCAAAAAATTTGTGGCAAACGATCAGAATCATGAACAAACGGTACGATTGCAAAAAATTTTTTGGGATCAATGGCAACTGTAAATAGCAGGCCTAGGCCGACAATCCAAACAGCCTCAGCTTTTGGAAACATCCATGTCAATACAAAGGAGACAATTACAAAAAACCAAAATTTTGGAAGCTTTTCAAATCCGTGCGTAAGGTTCACACATGTTCCAAAAATGACAGCCAATGCTGCAATTTGAAGGCCTCTGAATATTGGCGAATTTGTCGCAAGAGACTCAAAAGCAGCAAACACAAGTACAATAAGAAATGCAGGCAAAACGATCGCAATCCCCGACAATATTCCCGCCAAGGCCCCGGCCCGTTGCCGTCCGAGATATATAGCCATTTGAAAAGCAATCGAGCCTGGCATCGTCTTAATGAGCGGCAGCACCATATTGAATTTTTCTTGTGTAATCCATTGTTCCTTTTCAACTAGATCCCGTTGCATCTGGGCAATTAAAACAAAAGGACCGCCAAACCCTAATATCCCCAATTTTAAAAAATACTTTACAATTTTTAGCATATAATAACTTGGCTTCTAGTAGCTACAGTTGGCTGCAACATCAAAGTACTTGTATTGACCTGAGCAAGGTTCGTACTCGTTCACTGCCCAATCAAGCCCGCCCCACACTTTTTTAATAAAATAGGTCTTAGCTGGGTAGAACATTTTGAAGTGGAGGTATTTAACGGTCAACATCTTCAGAGCCTGTTTCATTGTTTTGTGCATATAAAGCAGTTGGTAGAGTGCCGAGGCCTCGCCCGTGCGGTCAGCGCCGCCTTTGCAATGGACATAAATTGGTCGCTCGCCCGTTTCAAAAGCGTCAAGCAAAGCTAACAGATTTTCTCGAGTAGGAATCGTCTTCGCACTGTGAGAGATCGTATAGTATTTTGCGCCATACTGCTCTGCCATGTATTTTTGCGCCTCATAATCTTTGAAGCGTGGCCCCCGTAGATTTACAATGGTCTTAAAACCATATTTTTTAAGATATTTTTCAAAATCTCTCATATTCAACTGTTCCGAGCGATAAAATTTCCCCGGATCAATTTCGTGAAAATTATAAGCACTCTGTGCCTGTGCTGCGACAAAAAATATAAGTGAAAATAATAATGGCCTCATGCCCCCCCCTTTTCGAGTTCGCTACAGCGCCTGCAGAAACTTGATAGTGTCCATCCCAATAACCGTTACACTCAAAATCTAAGTTCGGATCATTATGAATTCGAATCACCAGAGAAAATTATGGAATGGAAACGCACAATAAACACTCGGTCTAAGGTCTGGATTGTGGTTATTCTACGATTAAAACAATATTGGAAAATCTTTTGGACATTGCTCTGGAAGGTTTTCTTCCACTCGCGCTTTTAAATATCCGAATAATTTATCTTGGCCGCCACAGAAATATATTCGGCTTGAGATATCGTTTTCATTCTTGGAAACGCGGAGCCACCCATTTTCAACAGGGGCGCCCGATTTTAAGAATGTGTTTGAATAGAAATTGTAGGCATCGTAAGGGCAAGACCCCGCGCACACACGAGACTCTGCCGCTGGATCGTCGCAAAGCTCAATTCGCCCAAGCAGCAGTTTTAGCTCTTGCACCTGTTCTGCGCTCAAATCAAAATTAAAATTACACTCTTCCAAAGCTCCCGTTACGTTACCGTCAACCATTCGAGCGTCGACCTGGCGCGCTTCAAGATCAAACGACACGCGATACATTTTTTGGATAGAGGTCGTTTCACTGAATGTATTGTGGTAA
>CAUJEF010000060.1 GCA_963169515.1 Bdellovibrionota bacterium | reverse complement strand
AGTCAGTCCACAATCTGCAGCTGGACCACCAAACACAAAACGGCCTGTGGGATTTACATAAATTTTTGTTTTGTTGTCGATCCATTTGCTTTCGATAGTTTTCTTTATAACGGCATCAATTAAGTATTCGCGCAATTGCCCCAACGAAACGTCTTCCGTGTGCTGGGTGGATACAACAATTGAATCGATCCGCTTGGGGCTTCCATCTTGGTATTCGACCGTAATTTGACTTTTTGAATCTGGACGAACAAACGCTACGCCTTCCTTTTTTCGAGCGTCTGACAGTTTTTTTAACAGCTTATGGGAATAACTCAATGTGAGCGGCATCAGCTCCGAAGTTTCGTTAACTGCATAACCAAACATGATCCCTTGGTCGCCGGCACCTTGTTCTGCTGCGTCCACACCCATCGCAATATCTGGACTCTGCTTTGTGACGTTCAGAAGCACTTTCATGCTGCTAGCGTCGAAGCCTTCTAGTGGATTATCATATCCAATTTCACGAACTGTGTTTCGCGCAAGCTCCTCAAAGTTTGGGTTAGCGTGCGTAGTAATTTCACCCGCAATTACACAAAGACCCTTAGAAACCATCGTTTCGCAGGCGACTCGGCTCTTGGGGTCATTGTCTAAGCAAAAATCTAAAACAGAATCACTGATCTGATCCGCAACTTTATCTGGATGGCCCTCTGATACAGACTCACTCGTGAACAAATAGTCTTTCACAAAATCCTCCCGAATTTTATTTCGAGAAGACTAACAGCAAATTCGTTTCTGCGTCAATAAAAGCGAGCTCAATTTACCTTGCGTAAGCTGAACTGCGCTTCTCGGATTTCGTCTAAGTAGACAAGATTGTCCTTTTTCTTTCTTTTGTTCCGGCGATCGCTCATTTTAGCTTTCTTTCTATTGAGCTGCTTATGCATTTTTTCAACGGCTTGATCTATGGCGCCATAGATAGAATCGTGTTCTGCCATGGCGTTATAGTGAGTGTGGTTGCCGTCAACCCGAATTTCCACCCTCACATCGTAACGCTGGGCAATTAGGGTCACTCTGCAATGAAGGGAATTATTAAAAAAGGTCTCAATCTTGTTCAGCCTTTGACGGCAATACAGGTAAATTTCTTCCTTCGGCGTAATTCTTTTGTAAGTACATTCCAGCTTCATCTGTAGCTCCCTTCCGCGTTAATACTTATCGGGTAAAACTAACCTAGACCTAAGTCTGATGCGCTGTTTAAAGGTGTCTCATTTTGAAATTTGAAGTGATTTTGTGTCTCGAATTGAATGTTGCAAAATTATTGAGCAGTCTTTTTAAAAACCTAAAACATTTTCTTTCGCCTAGAGGACGGAAGCACTCCCAAAGCATCGCGGTATTTGGCAACCGTACGGCGGGCGATTTGGATGCCGTCTGCTTTAAGCATATTTACGATTTCTTGATCAGAAAGCGGTTTTTTTGGGTTTTCTTTGCCTATAAGATCTTTAATTTTGAGTTTTACAGACTCGCTGGCCAGTGAGTCACCGTTGGTCTTAGAAACGCCAGAGTTAAAAAAGTATTTTAGCTCAAAAATACCTTGTGGCGAATGAACATATTTGTTCGTGGTCACGCGGCTTACTGTAGATTCATGAATTCCAACGTCGTTTGCAATATCTCGTAAAATCATAGGCCGGATAAAGGCCGCACCTTTATCAAAAAACTCTCTTTGGTATTTTACTATCGCTTCGGTTACTTTGTAAATCGTGCGCTGACGCTGATGAATGGACTTGATCAACCATACTGCCGATTTTAACTTTTCCTTGATATAATCTTGGGTCATATTGTTGTCTTTGCCGCTCAAAATATTCTTATATAGATTTGAAACACGTAATCGCGGCAGGCCGTCTTCATTCAACGAAATCGCATATTCATCGGCAACTTTATAAACGTAAACATCTGGCGTTACGTATTGAACTTCTTGAGTTGAAAATGCGCGGCCCGGCTTTGGGTCCATGTCTGTAATGATTTTACAAAGGTCAATCACTTGCTCCAGAGGGACATTCATTTCTTTTGCCACACGATCATAGTTCTTTTTTTCCAAATCTTTAATATGATTTGTGATGATTTGAACAAGGTCGTTTGTGTCTTCCTGAAGATGCCTTGCTTGAATCAAAAGACATTCTTGCAGTGTCCTGGCACCAATTCCCGCAGGATCAAATTCCTGAACAAATGGCAGGATCTCTTCCAGTTCCTTTGCGTCAACACCCTCTTCTTCGGCGATTTGCTCCAAAGGAGTTTTGATGTACCCTTCGTCATCGATGTAGCTAATCAAAATCGAAGCGAGCTTAAATTCTTCATCATTAAAGCCGTTAAGATTCAACTGCCACATCAAATGATCGTACAATGTCTGTTTTGATGTAATCACATTCTCATAGTTCATGATTTCATCGGTGTTCATGCCGGTGCCAGATGGTGGCTTATACTGGCTTTCAACAAAATTTTCCCATTCAAACTCGTCCTGCTTACGGGGGTCTTGGACGTCTCCAGATTCAGGCGGAGCAGCACTGTCAGTTTCCATATTTTTTGCAGGGTCATCGCCCTGTTGATCGACAACTTCTTCCAATACAGGGTTTTCTTCGATTTCTTTTTGAATGGCTTTTTCAAGCTCCAATCTGGATAGCTGCAACAGCTTAATTGCCTGTTGCAGTTGAGGCGTCATCCTCAACTCCATCGATTGTCTTAAACCCATTTTTTGATACATTGCCATTTTAAATTCCTATAACCAAGTTCTTTACAAGGTAAAATTTTCGCCTAAATAATAGCGTCGTGCGATTTGGGAATTTGCGATATCTTCGCTCGTACCTTCAACCTGAACCTCACCATCTTTCAGAAGATAAGCGAAATCACAAATTCTCAAAGTCTCTCGAACATTGTGGTCTGTAATCAAAATTCCAATTCCTCGGCTCTTGAGATCGCCGACAATTTTTTGAATTTCCCCCACTGCAATCGGATCGATACCTGCAAAGGGTTCATCTAAAAGCAAAAATTTTGGCTGACACGCGAGAGCTCGCGCAATTTCTACGCGGCGTCGCTCACCGCCCGAAAGCGATTGGCCAAAGCTATGTCTGATATGTCCGATTTTGAAAGTATCCAATAAAGCCTCTAATCTTTTGATTTTTTCTGGTCCAGCAAAACCTTGTGATTCCAATGCCACCAGAATGTTTTCCTCTACTGTTAATCGTCTAAATATACTTGGTTCTTGAGCCAAATAACACAACCCAAGTCTAGCCCTTTGGAAAAGGGGCATATTCTGTATTGATTCTTGATCGATGAACACTTCACCTTCGTCGTGCTTTACTAATCCCGCGACCATGTAGAAACTAGTGGTCTTTCCGGCTCCATTTGGCCCCAAAATTCCAACCACTTCTCCTGATTTCACGCGGAACGAAACATTTTTAACTACGTGTCTGCTCTTGAAAGATTTTGATAGATTTTTTGCAACCAGCTGGCTCATCGAATTAACCTCGTGTTTGATTTTATATCGGGTTCTGAATTTTCCTTTTCAAACTTTGCCTTAGCTTTTCGAACTTGAATTTCCTTTCCATTATTCAAAAATACAATTTCTTCTCCCTTAATTTCATCTTGATCCTGAACTACTCGCGGCG